>CAYZQG010000260.1:0-1524 GCA_964480685.1 uncultured Lentimicrobiaceae bacterium | reverse complement strand
TCGGCACGGGTTTCGGTGCGGATTTTCTCTTTTATACGTGGGTCGAGTGTTTTAATCCATTCGGAAGGTATGCAAAATTGGTTTTTAGTTTCTTCGGGCTTTTTGCCGTGTTTTACAAATTCATGATACAACGATAAACATTCCACAAGCTGGTTTCCTTTTTGCTCTTTGCGATTGGTTCCCATGGTGTAACCATCGTTGGTTACTTTGTAAAACCAAGTCCAATCGGTTTTCCCGCCTTTTTCAAAAACGAGTATTGATGTTTTCGGGCCTTGTCCATTTTTGCTCACAAACAATCCTTGAGGTAAAGAAATCACCGCTTTTAAATGAGCTTCTTCCAACAGCATTTTGCGTAATGCTTTTGCACTAAACTGGTCCCAAGTGTGAAAACCTTCCGAAACAACAACAGCACATTGTCCGCCTTGTTTCAAATGCTCAAACATGAGTTTCACAAACAGAATGGTAGTTTCCGATTCTTTGGAATATTCGCCCCAAACATCGGGATATGCTTCTTGGTCACGTTGTGCTCCAAATGGTGGATTTGCAAGAATTACAGATTTTGTTTCGTGGTCGGTAACTGGTCGGTATTTTGCCAGTGAGTCGCCTTGCTCAATATTAGCAGGGTTTAATCCCCGAATATAAAAGTTAATAGCCGCCATTTTACGAATCATACCCAAGTATTCAACGCCTGTTACACCACTTCTGTAAAATTGGGTTGTTTGCTCTATACGGGGAAATTCAATTTGATTTTTTTCAAAATAGTTGTCGAACCAATCTGCTAATTCGGAGTTAGCTTTTTCTCCTGGCCATTCACGGGTTGGGTCAACTCGGCGCATTACAAATTCAAAAGCATCGAAAAGAAAACCACCCGTACCACAAGCTGGGTCAAATATTAAATCGTCGAAATCAGGTTCAATCAAAGCCGTCATAAACTGTCGAATATGATCGGGCGTGCGAAATAGTCCAACGTCTTTTGTTCCGCCTGTTTCGCTTAATGCCGATTCAATAGCATCGCCCAATAAATCCGTTTTGAGTAAACGGGTTTCTTCAATATCGTTGGCAACAATGCTGATTACTTCGCCAAGGTTTCCGCTATTTACATTGTTGGTGAAATTTGAATTGCTAAAAACTTCTTCAATCAAAACCAATTGGTCTTGTACTTTTTGAGGCAAATTGCCTTTAAATACCTTTCTTGCACTTTGTAAAATAGTCGAATAGAAAGGAAAGAAATTATCGTTGAGTTCTGATAATATTTGGTCGTTTGAAACTGTCGGCAAATAGGAAAACAAACGGTTTTCGTTTGATTCTTCTTTTCCAGTTTTGGGATTTAGCCATTTATAGTCAGCCGAAAAAAGATTGCGAAGTGGTTTGAATTCATTGTCCTGCTTGATTTTTGTTTCAAAAATGCGAAGTAAAAGCAATTCAATAATATACTCAACCCTTTGCACAGGAGTTCCTGCTGGTCTTAACTTATTGTGTAACGATTTTAAAGCGTTATTTGTCTTGTTATCTGCGTAATGTACT
>CAYZQG010000259.1:0-1528 GCA_964480685.1 uncultured Lentimicrobiaceae bacterium | reverse complement strand
ATTTTATTCAGGAAAATATAAGTTATAATTTGGGCTATCATTTAAAGCAATCGATTATTTCTCATAACATTATACTTTCCCTACATAGCAACCACATTGCCAATTTGAATTTAAATCCATTCATATATGGAATTGCTTTTCAGTTTATTGTAGCTCCCGATCTGGATGAAGTATACGATAATTTTAGAACCAATGAATATCCGGGTCAGCTGATGTCAAATCTTTATATTCGTCCTGAAATAGGACTTTCACTTCCATTAAAATATAATAAAAAGATCGCTTCCTGTTTAATTACGTATGGTTATAATTTTCAAACTTTCTGGAAAAGAGAAGAAATAAAAAAATATAAAGCCGATTTGGAAACACAAAATATTACAGACACAGATTTAATGCCATATACATCGATAAATCATCACATGGTTAGCATAAAACTTAATTTACGGTTTATTCCGAAAAAATCGCGAGCATATTTTAAATAAAAAAATAAAAGATGACGTATAAAAAAAGAATTATAATTTTAATGGCTTTTATAGCTATTTATAGTATAGGAAATGCCCAAGTTAATCGTTCCGGACTAAAAAACAACTATTCCAAATCAGGGAAAAGTGTAGCTGTAATTCGTCATGGTATTACCACACAACTTTCATACGACTGTGGAAAAACTGCTTTTGTAGGAGTTGGCTATAGTGCAAGTCAATATTTTGGAATTGGTAATCGCTTTATGCAACAAAGCGTAATTTACCAAATCGGATTACAAACCGATAAATTAGGAGATCCCTACCAATCGGCATACATTCATAATCTTATTGGCACATTCCATTGTAGCTATATTGGCGCTGTTGATTTAAATCCAATTATTTACGGTGTTGCCATCCATTTTGCTACTGCAAAAGACAAAAATGTTTATCAGAATTTAAGCGATTATAATACACTTAAAGGCGAATACATGTCCAATATCTATTTACGACCTGAATTAGGATTGTCGTATCCCTTTAAATATTCGGACAAAACAAAAGAGAAAGTACCTGTAACATTTTCATTAACATACGGTTATAATTTCAAATTATTCATGTATCGTAACGAATTAAAAGAAATTAATGCTTTAAAATCTAAATTAACAGCCCCTTGGACGTCTCAATATCATCATATTATCACTTTTAGAGTTAATTTCAATTTGGCTCATTATCGAGAATTTCAATAAAATAATTATTTAAAACGAATTTTATTTCACAATGAAAAGTTTTTTTAAAGCCGTATTGGCAACAATGGTCGGAATCATTTTTTTATGGATTTTAATGTTTTTTACTATCTTAACAATTGGAGTAGCTTCATTAAGTTCTTCACCTACAACGGTTAAATCCAATTCGGTTTTAGAATTAAATCTAAACGGTATCATTAAAGAAAGAATTATGGAAAATCCTTTTGAAAAATTATTTAACAATTCAACTAATCAAACAATCGGATTAAATCATATTTTAAAAGCCATTAAAGATGCCGAAACCGACAACAACATTAAAGGTATTTCATT
>CAYZQG010000258.1:0-1531 GCA_964480685.1 uncultured Lentimicrobiaceae bacterium | reverse complement strand
CCTGCCATGTTGGTAGCAATAGTTACCCCGCCCAATTGTCCGGCTTCGGCTACAATATCGGCTTCTCTTTTGTGTAACTTTGCATTTAACACATTGTGTTTAATCTTTCGGGTAGTTAAAATTTTAGATAATAATTCGGAGGTTTCAACGGAGGTAGTCCCCACTAAAACAGGTCTTCCGATTTCATTCAAAGCAATGATTTCGTTCACAATGGCAGCATATTTTTCGCGTTTGGTTTTATACACCAAATCTTCTCTATCTTCTCTGATAACGGGTTTATTGGTAGGTATGGTTACCACATCCAATTTATAGATATTCCACAATTCACCGGCTTCCGTTTCGGCAGTACCTGTCATACCTGCCAATTTGCGATACATACGAAAATAATTTTGCAGGGTAATGGTTGCGTATGTTTGTGTTGCCGCTTCGACTTTTACATTTTCTTTTGCTTCAATGGCTTGATGTAAACCATCGCTATAACGACGACCTTCCATTACACGTCCGGTTTGTTCATCTACAATTTTTACTTTGTTATCTAAGATTACATATTCCACATCAATTTCAAACATGGTATAAGCTCTCAATAACTGTTGAATGGTATGAATACGTTCCGAAGCAACAGAGAAATTGCGATATATTTCATTTTTTCTTTCTAATTTTTCATCCGAAGATAAATTTAATTTTTCAAGTTCGGCAATTTCACTACCTACATCGGGAATAATAAAGAATTTGGCTTCTTCGTAATTATTGGCAACTAAATCAATACCTTTTTCTTTAATATCAACGGAATTCAATTTTTCTTCTATAACAAAATACAATTCATCATCAATAATAGGCATGTTTTTATTTTGTTCAGCCATGTAGAAACTTTCGGTTTTAAATAACAGCTGTTTAATGCCTTGTTCACTTAGCATTTTAATAAGTGCTTTATTTTTAGGCAATGCACGATGAGCACGCAATAGTAGTTTAGCACCTTCTTCTTCGTTTTTCGGATTTGATTTATCGTTTAACAAACGTCGAGATTCGGATAAAAGATTATTTACCAACTGACGTTGAGCATTGTATAATTTTTCAACGATGGGTTTATATTTATCAAAATCTTGTTGATCGCCTTTGGGAGTAGGACCGGAAATAATTAAGGGCGTACGGGCATCATCAATCAATACGGAGTCAACTTCATCCACAATAGCATAATTATGACGACGTTGCACTAATTCGGTAACATTGCGAGCCATATTATCTCTTAAATAGTCAAACCCGAATTCGTTATTTGTACCGAAAGTAATATCGGCTAAATACGCATTGCGTCTTTCATCGGAATTAGGTTCATGTTTATCAATACAATCTACTTTCATCCCATGAAATTGATAGAGCATCCCCATCCACTCGGAGTCACGTTTGGCAAGGTAATCGTTTACGGTTACCACATGTACGCCTTCACCGGTTAATGCATTTAAGTACACGGGTAAAGTAGCAACAAGTGTTTTTCCTTCACCGGTAGCCATTTCAGCAATTTTTCCTTGATGTAAAA
>CAYZQG010000257.1:0-1538 GCA_964480685.1 uncultured Lentimicrobiaceae bacterium | reverse complement strand
ATAAACATCCCAATGATTGACATTATCGAATACGACGAAAATTCATCTTCCGGATTTAATAAAAACTGGCACACCTTAACCGATAATATGTCAAACATTGACAAAAACACCTTGGAAAAAGTAGGCAAAGTTATTCTGGCAAACATCTATCATGAAGAATAAAAATATATTTAGATCCGCATTCATTTTTGTTTGCTTGTTGTTTGGCAGCTTGTTGCTTAACGCTCAAACCAACAACGAACAATTAGCTATACAATATTTTAAAAATCAAGAATACGAAAAAGCCGTAGAATTATTTAAAGATTTGTATGCCGATCGTCCCGATGCTTATTATTACAATTATTATATACAAACCCTCATCGAACTGAAAGATTTGAAAAATGCAGAACGAGTAGTCAACAAACAAATTCGACTCTATCCGCTCATTCAAAAATATAAAGTAGATTTAGGACATATTTATGAATTACAAGGCGAACCCTCTAAAGCCAAGAAACAATACGAGAATTGTGTGCTTCAAGACAATCTCAACTCCGTAAGTACGAAAGAATTGGCTTCCGCTTTTCAAACCTATCAATTAACCGAATATGCCATTAAAACATATCTGCAAGGTAGAAAAAACAGTCAACGGACTTCCGATTATGCCGTTGAATTAGCCCAACTTTATACCCTAACCAAAGACTACCAAAAAGCAATAGACGAACTTTTTACATTAATAGGCACATCCCCTGCTGAAATAGACGTTGTGGAAAACATCCTGATTAACTGGCTTATTGATGACCCGCAACTCACAAAACGACAAATTATTCAAACTAACATTGTAAAATATGCCAATAAAAACCCCGATATTCAAATATATTCCACCTTGTTGTTATGGTTTGCCATGCAAGAAAAAGATTTTACGTCGGCATTAAAACAAGCCATTGCTATTGACAAACGTTATCGCGAAAACGGAAAAACGGTATATGAAATTTCGGGAATTGCCGGAGAAAACATGGATTATAAAACTTCACTCGAAGGATTCAACTACATTCTCACCGAAAAAGGAAAGACATGCCCGTTTTACGAATCATCGAAAACAGCTTCATTGCATACAAAATACAACCAAATTACCCATACGTATCCTCCCAATAACGAAGACATCCATTTATTAGATAAAAATTTGGAAACCTATTTTAAAGAATCTACCTTGCAACCCTCCAACATTATGCTCTTTAGAGAATGGACTCAATTAAAATCATTGTATGCCAACGATATTAAAACTGCAAAAACACTCCTTGAAAATGCCGTTTACATACAAAATATACCCCCAAAAGAAAAAGCGATTTTAAAATTGGATTTAGGAGATATTCTCCGCTTAGATAAGGATGTTTGGGAAGCAACACTCTTATATTCACAAGTTGAAAAAGACTTTCCAAACGATACCATCGGTTCGCTTGCCAAATTTAAAAATGCCAAACTATCCTTTTATTTGGGCGAATTCGAATGGGCGGAAGCTCAATTAGATGTTTTACGTGCCGCCACTTCCAAACTCATTGCCA
>CAYZQG010000256.1:0-1541 GCA_964480685.1 uncultured Lentimicrobiaceae bacterium | reverse complement strand
TTTATCCTATTACTTAAGTGTTTTGAGTGAACCGAAGATAGCGTTTGAATAGGAGGGATAATGCTTTATAATAAGGCGGTTATGAGAAAAGGGTAATAATAAAGCAAGATTTCGCGGAACGGGATTGTGTCCCGAAAAAAGTTAAGACGAATCCGATTGTATAATTGGAAAACTAAAAGATATGCAAACAAAAAATATATTGTTGTTCAGTACCACTGATAAAAAAGCCAAAGTAAGTGTTTTTTTTCAGGATGGTACTTTTTGGCTTACCCAAAAGGCCATGGCTGAATTGTTTGGTGTAAATGTACCTGCGATAAGTAAGCATTTGAAGAATATTTTTGAAACGGGAGAGCTCGAATCAGCTTCAAGAGGCTGTATCAAAAGTAACAAGAACGCAAATTTAGCTACGCTGACCGTTGGTTCGCAAAATTGCGCAAATTTACACGAATAATAAATATTTATATTTCAATGATTTATATAATTGTGGCTTAATGGAATTTGTGAAAATTTGCGCTATTTGCGTTCAAAAAAAATCTTTTGAGACAGCCTGTTCAAAAAGAAGGAAAACGAGAGGTCTCAAGGTCGGTGGAATTTTATCGTCTGGAAGCAATACTTGCGGTTGGTTATCGTGTAAATTCGGCTCAGGCAACCGATTTCAGGAAATGGGCCACTCAAACATTATTATTTTTAATAATTTTGTTATTCTGCTATAAATAAAACATTTATGTTTTATCCTTTGTGTCTTTAATTTTAAATCAGTATTGAGATAATGTATTTATTTATCGCGTCTTTGTGACTTTGTGTTTATGTCTTAATTCTTTGTTTTTGAGCTATATATGCTCTTATTTCAAATAAACTATAATATGAAAAACAAAATTCACTTATTCGAAGAAAAGAAAGTCCGCACCGTATGGGACGACGATACCGAAGAATGGTATTTCTCGGTTATCGATGTGGTGGAAGTATTGACAGATACCGACCGTCCACGTAAGTATTGGAATGACTTAAAGAAAAAGTTACAAAAAGAAGGAAGTGAGTTGTCCGAAAAAATCGGACAACTGAAATTGCTTGCTGCCGATGGCAAAAAGTATAAATCGGATGTGGTAACTACCGACCAACTTTTCCGCTTAATTCAATCCATTCCGTCGCCCAAAGCAGAACCATTTAACTGTGGATTGCACAAGTGGCTAAAGAACGCTTAGACCAGATGCAGGATCCTGAATTGAAACACCCATTTACAACCGCATTTCGTTAGAAGAATTGTTTGCATTTGCACGTCAGGCAGTAGGGAAGCCCGATGAACTGAAAGGTTTTTTGTGTTCTACGATGAAATACAATACCTGAAAGACTGGGAAATACACCTGAAATCGGTGATTGATACTTTTCTATACTCCAAATTTGTAGGTTCGGGTTCGGCAGCAGCGGCTTTGAAAAAGAAAAGTCAGGAAAGCGGCACCGGACGATTTACCGATTTCAATTTGCCACCGCTCACATTCAACGAGTACATACACTTAAAGAATCTGAATGGATTGATGATTCCC
>CAYZQG010000255.1:0-1614 GCA_964480685.1 uncultured Lentimicrobiaceae bacterium | reverse complement strand
GGCGGGATGAAAAAGCAATACATGTCCTACCATAAGTGTAGCGTTTGAATTACGAGCCGTAGTAACAAGGTCTTCCGATTCGCGAGCAAACAAGGTCATCGGTTTTTCGATGAGTACATGCAGTCCGTTTTCGAGCAGACGTTTACCGATAGCATAATGTGTTTCTGCTGGAGTAGCAATCACATAGCCGTCGTAACGGGCATTAATAGCATTATCCAAACTTCCACAAATACGCACATCGGGATAAAGTTTCAATAAATTATCTGTTTTATGTTGGTCTTCCTCAAGAATAGCTGCCAAACAACCCATTTGAGACAAGGTTTTGATGTGGTTTTGTCCCCACCTACCGGCACCGATTACACATATTTTTTTACTCATGAATGATAGGTATTTGAATTTATAATACTTCGATATTTTCTCTGTTCGTAATATTTTTCGTTACATTTTTCGTATCGAAAATAGCTTTGGCATGTTTTTGAACCATCGCATAATCCACATTGGTATGTGCGGTGGTAATTACAACGGCATCCATTTTTTCGACTAATGCGGGCGTAAGGTCTTTTTCACCGGTATAAAAAACACCATCTTCTTTAAATTCATAAATATAAGGATCATAAAAAATTACATCGGCACCATAATGTTTTAAACGTTCGATAACACGAATAGAAGGACTTTCTCTGTAATCGTCGATATCCTGTTTATAGGCAACGCCCAGAACAAGTATTTTTGAACCGTTGAGTGATTTTTTATCTTTATTCAACAGGTTACCGATTCGTTGAGCACAATATTCGGGCATACCGTCATTAATCATCATCGAAGCTTCAATCATGGAGGTATGGAAACCGAATTCGCGTGCTTTCCAGGAAAGGTAATAAGGGTCTAAGGGAATGCAATGACCTCCCAAACCGGGACCGGGATAAAACGCATTGAAGCCGTAAGGTTTTGTTTTAGCTGCATCGACGACTTCCCAAATATTGATATTCATACGATTACACAACATTGCCAATTCGTTAATCATACCGATATTGATATTTCGATAGGTATTTTCCAATATTTTTTCCATTTCGGCAACAGCCGGACTTGACACGGTATGAACATCTCCTTCTAAAACGGCACGATACATTAAGGCGATTACTTCAACGGCATCTTTACCGATAGCGCCGACCACTTTAGGCGTATTTTTTGTTTTATAAATTAGATTGCCCGGGTCAACACGTTCGGGAGAAAAACCTAAATAGAAATCTTCGCCGCAAACCAAACCCGAACCTTGTTCAATAATCGGTTTAATCAACTCTTCGGTTGTACCGGGGTAGGTAGTAGATTCAAGAACTACCATACTGTTCTTTTTTAAGTATTTAGCTATTTCACGAGAAGAATTTTCAACATAGCTGATATCCGGTTGTTGGTGTTTATCCAAGGGGGTGGGCACACAAATTGCGACAAAATCAACATCTTTGATAAAAGTAAAGTCGGTAGTTGCCGAAAGCATCCCCGATTTTACAACTTCCGATAAATCACTGTCAACTACATCACCGATATAATTGATGCCGGCATTTACTTGATCCACTTTTTGTGATTGTACATCAAATCCTATTGTTTTAAATCCGGCTTTTG
>CAYZQG010000254.1:0-1619 GCA_964480685.1 uncultured Lentimicrobiaceae bacterium | reverse complement strand
TAATTGTGAAGATATTTAAAAATGAATACTTTTTATTTTTATAATCTGATTTATAAAAAAGATTTTTTGCAATATATTTTTACTATCTTGCAAATAGCCTAAACTATTAACGATTGAAAAATGAAAATAAACAATTTACATAAAGAAACTGCTCCTTTTGGAAGTACACCCAAAATGCCTGTCCTGTTTCTCGGACATGGCAGTCCAATGAATGCAATTGAAGAGAATGAATTTGTAGATGGGTTTCGAAACATTGCAAAATCAATTCCTAAACCAACTGCTATTCTTTGTGTTTCGGCTCATTGGGAAACTCCCGGTACTTTTGTTACAGCGATGGAGTTACCCAAAACCATTCACGATTTTGGTGGTTTTCCACAAGCCCTTTTCGATGTACAATACCCGGCTCCGGGTAGTCCTGCCCTGGCTAACGAAATAAAATCGTTAATAACAACGACCTCTGTTAAATTAGATTATAATTGGGGCCTCGACCATGGTGCATGGAGTGTTATTAAACACATGTATCCTAAAGCAGAAATTCCTGTTGTACAAATGAGCCTCGATTATTCCCAAAAACCGCAATACCATTACAATTTAATAAAAGAATTAGCTTCGCTTCGAAAAAAAGGAGTACTTATTATAGGGAGTGGCAATATGGTTCACAATTTACGCTTGGTAGCTTGGGATAAGTTTAATTCCGATAACTATGCCTTCGATTGGGCGTTAGAAGCAAGCGAAAAAATGAAAAAATATATTCTTGCCGGCGACCATAAACAACTCATCAACTACAGTAGTCAGGGTAAAGCCTTTGAATTGGCTATCCCAACACCGGAACATTATTTGCCTTTATTATATGCTTTGGCATTAAAGGAAGAAAATGAAGATGTAAAATTGTTTAACGACAAAGCAGTGGCAGGTTCTTTAACAATGACATCGGTAAAAATAGGATAAGCTTTTTATAGAAATAAGTAAAAAAGAAAAAGTGGAGAATGAAAAAATGAGGTTTTTACCCTATTGATTTGTTTTGTTTTTTAAAGGTTCTTTGTAGTCAAATCTTTAAAAAAATAAAACATGAAAACAAAATTACTCTTTTTAGCTATTGCTCTTCTTTGTTCAACATTTACAAATGCTCAATGGCAACAAACATCTTTAAACACAGAGCCTGCCTATTGTCTTGCTTTAAATGGGTCGAATATTTTTGCAGGAAGTAACACAGGGATGTACCTCTCTTCCAATAACGGAACTAATTGGAGTTCTGCGAATACCGGATTAACCTCCAATATTATTAAATCTCTTGCCGTTAGTGGTACTAATATTTTTGCTGGAACAAATGGAGAAGGTGTTTTTTTATCGACCAATAATGGAAGTAGCTGGGCTGCCACTAACACAGGCATAACAGATCTTTCTATAACGACCTTAGCCGTAGATGGGTCAACTATTTTTGCTGGAACAAACAGTGGAATATTTTTATCAACCAATAACGGAACAAGCTGGACAGCGGTAAATAACGGTTTAACATGTACCGAAACCTATTCTATTGCTATTAGTGGTACCAACATTTTTGCAGGTACTTATACCGGAGGAGTATTTTTATCAACCAATAATGGAAGTAGTTGGACAGC
>CAYZQG010000253.1:0-1628 GCA_964480685.1 uncultured Lentimicrobiaceae bacterium | reverse complement strand
TGTACAAGAAATGGTTGCGTATTATTGCTGCCGGTTGCATTGATAGAAGAGGGTAGTAGTTTGGGCTTTTGCCATTTTCCTTTTTTTAATTCCGATACCCAAATGTTGGTTTTATGTCCGTTTTGTGTTCGACAGAAATATAGTTTACTTTGGTCGTAATTGAAGCAAAAATTGGCATTGTTGTATGTTGGGTCGTTGATTTTTTTTGAAATCGGTTTAGGTTCCGAAAATCCGTTGACTTCAAATCGCGTAGCAAATATGCGGGAGAAATAAAAATTTTCAATGATGGTTGTGTTGTCGGCGATGGTAATGGGATGCAAAGCGGAATAATACAAAGCGGTATCGCCCAATTGCAGGGCATTAAATTCGGAATGTGGAGTGTTTATTCCATTGTATAATTGTTCCACATAGACGGGCAGTGTATCATCAATCAGCTCCGTTGCTTTTAGGCAGGCATTGATTTCAATGGGTAATCGTTTTGCATAAAGCGAATTACCTACCTTAATTGCTCGCTGATAGGTATGTAAAAGTTCTAAGGCTTCATCGTACTTTGCTTCGTTTTTCTTAGTTAAAGCAAGTAAAAAATACATTTCGGGATAATCGCCTGCCGTATCCAAGCTGATTCCTTTTTCAAACATTTGTTCGGCTTCGGTATAGAGATAAGATAATCGCAATGCATCGGCGTAGTGTAAACAAACGGACGCATTTAACGGATACCCTTGTTCGATATATTCTTTATAAAAATAACAACTTGCTTGATAATCTCTTTCTTTGGTAGCATTGTCAGCCCATTGCAAAAGTTCAAACGACTGTTGAGCAAAAGAAAATAAGGGGAAATACATCAATAAAACAATTAATATTCTTTTCATTTTCTTTTTCTCGAATTACCAAATCGGACAAGGGACATCTTGTCGTTTAAATGTTTTTTTCTTTTTAAATATGTAATATACACTTAGTTCTATACCGCCTTGCGTATCACTTGCCGGTGTTAATTTGGAGATATTAAAATCGTAACTGAAATTAAATCGAACACGTTTGATTTCTGATCCTATCACTACATAAATAGCATCATTCCAGCGATAATCCACGCCGATTTCAAATTTTTGAATATTCCCTCGTTGATCACGACTAACAATATAGGAGTAGAGACAACCCAATAATAATTCACGGTATTGCCCTTGTTGACTGTAGAAAATCGAAGGAGTGATAATCATATCGTTGTTAATACCGAATCCGGCAACAAACTGCGCATTGTATTTTATAGGCATGCGTATACTTTTATCGTTTAACAAAGATTGATATGGCATATTGAGATGAAAAGTACTTAACCCCAATTGATAATATTGCGATTTTGTCGGCTGATAAAACCATTGTAATCCGGCTGCACAGTCGCCGAAAAGGAATGATGAGGTTGGAAAATCTTCGGTGATGGGATTGGTGTTTTTAAAAATATCATTTTTATATTGTTCATCAAACGATAAAGTGGCATAATCTATGGTGCGTTGGGCGATTCCTCCCGATATGCCAACCATAAGAAAATGATTGTTTTTATGGTTTAAAGCATGGGCATACGAAAACATGGCATTCGATTGAAGGGTAGTATATTGCGAATAACCGGCACAATCGTA
>CAYZQG010000252.1:0-1651 GCA_964480685.1 uncultured Lentimicrobiaceae bacterium | reverse complement strand
TATCCAAATAAGGGTAATGTTCATCAAAGACATCATGATATTTCATATTTACCTTTATCATGTGGTCGTCGACTGCCTTAGGGTAAATATAATCGGAAGGGGGAATATAGAGTGCCATAAATATAAGTATTAAATTAAATTAAAATATAATATTATCCTTTCTATCTGCTCCTATAGAAACTAAGAATATTCGTTGTTGAAGATACTTTTCAATGAATTTAATATACGTATCAAGGTTTTCGGGAATGGTAGCCGGTGTCAATGGATGTTTCCATCCTTTCATTGTTTTATATAAGGGTTTAACATGATCGCTTAATTCAAGAGGTATTTCATTCGCAAGTTTTCCTTTTATTTCATAATCGGTACAAACCTCAAACGAATCGAGTTCGCTGAGAACATCTACTTTAGTCATTATCAAATCAGTAACTCCATTAATCATACAAGCATATTTAAGCAAAGGAAGGTCAATCCATCCGCAACGACGAGGGCGTTGGGTGGTTGAGCCGTATTCATGACCTTTTTCGCGAAGATAAGCACCCCTTTCATCTTCTAATTCGGTGGGGAAGATACCGGCTCCCACTCGGGTACAATAGGCTTTAAACAAACCGAAAACTTTACCTATTTTTGAAGGTCCAATTCCCAAGCCTGCGCAAGCACCGGCGGTAATGGTATTGGAAGATGTTACATAAGGATATGTACCGAAATCAATATCCAATAAAGTGCCTTGAGCCCCTTCGGCTAAAATCGGTTTCCCGTCGGTTAACGCATTATGAATCATATATTCCGTTGAAACCAAATGATATTCTTTAAGTGTTTCGAGGGCATCCATCCACGCCGATTCGTAGGCTTCGAACGATAAACCTTCAATTTTAATATTGGAATAATCAAATCCCATATATTCAATTCGTTGCAAATGCTCCGCTTTGAGTTTGTTGTATTTTCCCATAAAATCGGGAAGTAAAACATCGCCGATACGAATTCCTTTGCGAGATACTTTATCGGTATAGGTAGGTCCGATTCCTTTTAATGTAGAACCGATTTTTTGGGTACCCAAGGCCGTTTCACCTGCATGATCCATTAAACAATGCGAAGGCAAAATCAAATTGGAACGTAATGAAATAAAAAGTTTGTTCTTTACATCTGTAAAAGGAGAAATTGCTTTTATCTCCTTATTTATAAGTATATACGGATCAATAATTACTCCGTTACCGATAATATTTTTAGTGTTTTCTCTAAATATACCCGATGGAACGGTATGTAAAATAAACTTGTGTGAATCAAACTCCAAGGTATGTCCGGCGTTAGGACCTCCTTGAAAACGTGCTACAATATCGTAAGTGGGAGTTAATACATCGATGGCTTTTCCTTTCCCTTCATCTCCCCATTGCAAGCCCAATAAAACATCAACTTTCATGTATGCTTTTTTTAAGTTATTCTAATAGTGTACACAACAACCTAACTGTTGTTTTTTATTCTTTCTGCAAATGTACTATTTTTTATTTGACTATATCCTTTTCGAAAAAAAATTATTTCTCTATTTTCTTTATCCCCTACTAATTAAAAAAAAATGTACTTTTGCAATCGCTAACATGTCCGGGTGGTGAAATTGGTAGACACGCTACTTTGAGGGGGTAGTGACCTTACGGTTGTG
>CAYZQG010000251.1:0-1774 GCA_964480685.1 uncultured Lentimicrobiaceae bacterium | reverse complement strand
TAAATGTCGGTAATACACGATGTAATAGAACGGCTCACATTGGTATACATGTTTACGTCCGAAACTTCTTCTTCGTTGCACGATGTTGTTAAGGCAAGTAAAAAAGGAAATAATACAATTAAAAAAAGAGAATAAATTCGTGTTTTCATCTTTTTAAGTCTGAGTTTATCGTGCTGACACCGCACTTTTTAAAGTAAATCACTGAATATGAATATTTATTAAAAATAAATAAAGTGTTAATTGAATAAACAAAAATAGATAAATTTTAATACAAATGAGAATAATTTTAAAAATATTTTCTATTTCCGAATAAATCCATAGTTTCTTCGATTTTTCACAATGATAAATAATTATGTTTTTACGTAAGCTATTGTAATACATAGCATAAATAAGTTGATTGCAAAATTCAAAACGAATTGAATAATATTTTTACCAATAATAAAATAATTTTATTATATTTGCACTTTAATTTAAAATTCATAAAAATGAAAAGAATAATTTACACAACATTGGTATTATGCTTAATAGCAACATCATGCAACAACAAAAAACAAGAAAGGGCATTGGATATGAATAACCCGTTTTTCTCAAAACCCGAAACACCGTACGGAGTACCGGCTTTCGACAAAATTAAAATCGAACATTATCTTCCTGCCATTGAAGAAGGTATTTTACAACAAAAGCAAGAAATTCAAGCAATTGTAAGTAACAAAGAAAAACCGACCTTTGAAAATACCCTCGAAACCTTGGAATACACAGGCGAATTGTTGAACACGGTTTCTGCCGTATTTTTTAATATGTGTGAAACAAACAACAACGAACAAATGATGGCGCTTGCCGACACTATTAGCGGAAAACTTTCACAGCATAGCGATGATATTTATTTGAATACGGAATTGTTTAAGAAAATAAAAACCGTTTATGACAACAAAAACACCCTATCGTTGAATGAGGAACAAACCCGCTTATTGGAAGAAACCTATAAAGATTTTGTTCGTGGAGGTGCGAATGTTCCTGCCGAAAAACAAGCTCGTTTTCGTGAAATCAATGAGCAAATGGCAAGTTTAACCATCAAATTCGGAAACAATGTTTTATCAGCTACTAATGATTATAAATTAGTGATAGATAACGAAAAAGATTTAGCCGGACTTTCCCAAGCACAAATTGCTGCTGCTGCCGAATTGGGCAATCAAGATGCCGCAACCAAAGGTAAATGGGTATTTACCACACAAAATCCGAGCTTATTACCCTTTTTACAAAATGCCGATAATCGAGCAAAACGCGAAGAAATTTGGAAAGCCTATTCAACTCGTTGTAACGGAGGTAAATATGATAATAATTCCATTATTTGTCAAATTATAAAATTACGTGCCGAAAGAGCTCAAATACTTGGATTTAAAACTCATGCTGATTTTACGTTAGCCGATTGCATGGCAAAAACACCTCAAGCCGTGTATGATTTATTGAAAAAAGTATGGGTGCCGGCTTTAGCAAAAGCCAAAGTTGAAGAAAAAGAATATCAAGCCTTGGCGAATAAAGAAAAACCTAAATTCAACATCGAACCTTGGGATTGGCGCTACTATACCGAAAAAGTTCGTAAAGCAAAATACGATTTAAACGATGAAGTGATTCGTCCGTATTTCAAATTGGAAAATGTACGCGACGGTATTTTTATGTTGTGCGAAAAATTATACGGCTTAACTTTTAAAGAAAACACATCTATCCCAACCTATGATAAAGAAGCAGTTGCCTACGAAGTTATTGATAATGGTAA
>CAYZQG010000250.1:0-1798 GCA_964480685.1 uncultured Lentimicrobiaceae bacterium | reverse complement strand
ATATGGATTTCCGATTATGTCTTAGCCGGATACGGAACCGGAGCTATTATGGCTGTTCCTGCTCATGACAGCCGAGATTTTGCTTTCGCACGTTATTTTCAACTTCCTATTATTCAAGTGATTGTACCTAAAGGAGAAGCCCCTGAGGATACGGAAACTTGGACTGAGTCAAAAGATTCAAAAGAAGGTAAGTGCATTAATTCCGATTTTATTAACGAAATGCCTGTTGAACAAGCCATAAAAGTGGTTATTGACAAAGTAAAGGAAATGAAAATCGGATATGGAACGGTAAATTATCGTTTACGAGATGCTATTTTCAGTCGTCAACGTTATTGGGGCGAACCTTTCCCTGTTTATTATAAAGGATGTATTCCTTACACATTGCCCGAAAATGAATTGCCGTTGTTGTTACCCGAAGTAGATTCCTATTTGCCCACTTCGGAAGGGGAACCCCCTTTAGCAAGAGCAAAAAATTGGGAATATCAAGGTTTTCCGTTGGATTTTAATACCATGCCGGGTTTTGCCGGTTCCAACGCTTATTATTTGCGGTATATGGATCCGCATAACGATAAAGCCTATTTTTCAAAAGAAGCCAACGAATATTGGAAAAACGTTGATTTGTATGTAGGTGGAATTGAACATGCTACCGGTCATTTGTTGTATTCTCGCTTTTGGAATAAATTTTTGTTTGATCTTGGTTTAACCTGTAAAGATGAACCATTCCAAAAACTTGTTAATCAAGGGATGATTCAAGGAAGATCGAATTTTGTGTATCGGATTAAAAGTACAAATACCTTTGTTTCGCTCAATTTAAAAAATCACTATGAAACCGATGCCATTCATGTGGATGTAAATATTGTAGATAATGATATTTTAAATTTAAACGCTTTTAAAAAATGGCAAAAAGAGTTTGAAACTGCCGAATTTATTTTGGAAGAAGGAAAATATATGTGCGGTTATGAAATTGAAAAAATGTCAAAATCATTGTATAATATTCAAAATCCGGATGATATAATTGAAAAATACGGTGCCGATACCTTACGAATGTATGAGATGTTTCTCGGTCCCATTGAACAATCCAAACCTTGGGATACGAATGGAATTGAAGGCGTATTTCGGTTTTTGAAAAAGTTCTGGAGATTATACCACAATGCTGATAACGAATTTAATGTTGTAGAAGAAGCCCCTTCGATGTCGGAATGGAAAGTATTGCATAAAACCTGTAAAAAAATCGAAGAAGATATTGAACGCATGTCGTATAATACTTCCGTAAGTACTTTTATGATTTGCACCAACGAGTTGATGGAACTTAAATGCCAAAAGAAAGCCATTTTGGAACCACTTTGTATTTTAATTTCACCTTTTGCTCCACACATAGCCGAAGAAATTTGGTCTATGTTAGGGCATACGGAAAGTATAAGCTATGCCGCATTTCCGCAATGGGATGAAAAATATTTAATCGAAAACACCTTTAATTATCCGGTTTCATTCAATGGTAAATTGCGCTTTGTGCTCA
The DNA here is from genome assembly GCA_964480685.1 of uncultured Lentimicrobiaceae bacterium. Classification (GTDB taxonomy): domain Bacteria; phylum Bacteroidota; class Bacteroidia; order Bacteroidales; family WCHB1-69; genus UBA5266. The sequence continues at coordinate 282 of CAYZQG010000250.1, read as the reverse complement.
CTTTACCCATAGATATGACGCCTGCCGAGCTTGAAAAAGCAGTTTTATCGGCTCCCGAAGCTCAAAAATGGCTGAAAGACGTTAATCCTAAAAAAATCATCGTGATTCCAAAAAAAATTGTAAATATTGTGATATAATTTTACGTTGATTTTTCTTACATTTAAAAATTAAAGAAAATTCTTCTATTAATCAGCGTGTTTAATTTTGATTTTTTTTTTTTTTTTTTATAATTTTTTTTTTTTTTATTTTTATTTTTTTACTTATTTTTAATTATTTTTTTTT
>CAYZQG010000249.1:0-1804 GCA_964480685.1 uncultured Lentimicrobiaceae bacterium | reverse complement strand
CATAGGCGTTATTATGGGTTCGAACATCGGCACCACCATGACAGCTTGGATAATTACCTTGTTTGGGATTAAATACGATATATCGTCCTTCTCGATTCCCATAATAGGCATCGGTTTTATACTGATGATTTGCAAGCAAAAGCAAGTAAAACATTCGGGCGAAACGTTAATCGGATTCGGTTTGCTTTTTTTAGGGCTTGCTTTTTTAAAAGACTCGGTCAACGGACTTGATTTGGCAAACAATCACGAGTTTATTGCCTTAATGAAAAGTTTTGTAATAGACGGTTCGGTACATTACAGCACTATTTTATTGTGTGTGTTGGTAGGTACGATAATTACCATTGTTTTACAATCTTCTTCAGCCATGATGGCGGTTACAATCGTTTTGTGCTATGAAAATGTCATTCCTTTTGAAATGGCATTGGCGTTGGTATTGGGCGAAAACATCGGCACAACGTTTACGGCAAACATAGCGGCTGCAATCGGAAATATTCAAGCTAAAAAAGCGGCACGAGCACATTTTATCTTTAATGTAATTGGGGCAATTTGGGTGTTGATCTTGTTTCGACCCATTGTTTCGTTCATAGCCAAAATGACTTTTCAAGTTGAAGGGCTTTCACCGTTTGCCGAAGCTGCTGTGATTCCGTTTGCTTTATCGTTGTTTCACACCTTATTTAATCTCACCAACACAAGTTTATTGATATGGTTTATTCCTCAAATTGAAAAATTAGCGGGCTATTTAGTGAAACGAAATCCGATGGATGAAGACGAAATTTTTAAATTGGAATACATCAGTTCGGGCTTTGTAGGATTGGGAGAATTGGCTATTGATTCGGCAAAAAAAGAAGTTCAAGTATATGCACGAAGGGTGGTTAGGATGTATGAATTTATCCCGCAATTGATGGATCAAAAAGACCATAAAAAGTATGATTTGTTGTTGGAGCGAATAGAACATTATGAAGCCATCTCCGACCGTATGGAAATAGAAATTGCCAATTTCCTTACACGCCTTTCGGCAGATAATATAACTACCGAAACCAACCAACGTGTACGCGGAATGCTGCGTGAAATTGATAATCTGGAAAGTATTGCCGACCAAAACTTTCAATTGGCAAAACTGATAGACGAAAAAAACGAGAAAAAAATCTGGTTTACGCCCGAAATGAGAGACAATATCAATAAAATGTTTGAATTAGTACGTAATGCCTTGCAAATTATGAATGATAATTTAAACGAAAATTATCGTTTGGTCGAAATAAACTCCGCCTTAGACGCCGAACAATTGATAAATGAATACCGTAACGAACTACGTTCCCAACATTTGGAAGATATTAAAAACCGCGTTTATTCCTATGAAACCGGCATTGTTTATAGCGGCATGTATGCTTTGCTTGAAAAAATCGGCGATTTTATTATTAATGTTACCGAAGCCATTGTGAATGCCAAATATACCAAAGACGCCAGCCTTATTCATCCCTTGTCTATCCCCGACGAAACGGATGATTAAACGGCAATGCCCGCTAACAGCTTTTAATTAACTAATCCCTACATTGACTTGTTTTGTGTAGTCGCTTGCTATATACTATACATGGTTTATGTCATGCTATACGGAAGGATATTTGAAATGAGGAGTTGACCGTTTTATTTTTCATAGCGGAGGTGGGTTTAAAATTTGATTATTGTTGTTTTAAAACATCATTAATACGAAGGGATTCATTGATGGGATGCTGAGAGGGAAGGGGGAACGGATGACGCTATGGCAAGTGCGGGAATAGATTGTTGCTCAACTGTCAGCCAGCACAAA
>CAYZQG010000248.1:0-1809 GCA_964480685.1 uncultured Lentimicrobiaceae bacterium | reverse complement strand
AAGAATAAGGGAAGATTTATTTAGGTGTTGTTAATACAAGTCCTATACAAAGAACGGAAAATAAAATGTTGGGCAACCAAATAGATAAAACAACAGGGACACCGCCATAAATAGCAAAAACCTGAGAGATCTGCATTAATAATATAAAGGAGAAGGAAATTGCCAAGCCGGCTAATAAATGTAATCCCATACCTTGACGACTTTTTCGACTGGAGACACACATACCGATAATAGTTAGAATAATGGTAGAGAACGGGAAAGCAATCCGGCGATGTTTTTCAACCTCATAAATTTTTACTCGATCGGAACCTTTCGCTTTTTCTTCGGCAATAAAAGTACGTATCTCGCTATAATTCATTAAGTCAACGCCATTTTTTATCCATACAAAATCATTCGGTTTTATATTTAAAACCGTGTCCATGACTAACCCATGCTCTACTTTTTCGTCAATTCCCGAAAAATAGCGTTTAACATAATTTGACAGTTTCCAATTCCGTTTTGTTGAATCCCAAGAAATGGTTTCGGCAGAAATTTTATATATTAATCCGTCACTATCAAATTTTTCGTACCAAAAATCATGACCTCTCACATTTACATTATCCCAATAATGGACATACGCAAATGTATTGGGTGCTATTTTAATATGGTTATCCGATTTTTTAGGACGTATTTGTCGAGATACATATTTTTCTTTGAAGATATTTAAGTTATTAGATGTTCTTGGAATTAAAAAATTACTTAAATAAAAAGAAAGAATTCCTATAATAATTGCCGATATCAAATAAGGTATTAACATCCGATACAAACTCATACCCGCATTTAACATAGCGACTATTTCCGAATTAGTTGTTAATTTGGACGTAAAGTAAATAACGGCAATAAAAGTGAACAAAGGGCTGAAAAGATTGACAAAATAAGGAATAAAATTCAAATAATATCCTGTTATTATTTCCTTTACGGGAGCTTTTCCATCTAAGAAATCCTGAATATTTTCAGAAATATCAATCACAACAACTATAATTATTATCAAACTGATTGCTGTAATAAAAGTAACTAAAAATTTTCGTATGATATAGAAATCCAGTATCTTCATTCAAGCTTTTTATTTCAACAAGTTTTATTCTTTTTCTGTAATAGATAAAAATGCCTTTACCGGATTAGCATAAATATTCAATAACGTTTGCTTCATTTTCAAAAAACTTACATCTTCAATATTTGCTTGACGGTGAAGATGCTTGACAAATTCACGTTTTTCGGCTTCGTTGTATTTATCTTGAAAACGCGTAGTATTATGAAGTAAATCAAAAGCAATATAATTGTTTGGAAACAACTTATAGTTTTTGTACATTTGATTATCTATAAGATTGGCAACAAATTGCAATTGTTCGTTGCCGGAACTGAACGCCAAATCCTCATCAAAGAATTTATCAATAGGTTCACCGAATTGTAAATGTACATTCCCTTTATACGAAAATATTCCGGTAGTAATACTTCGATAGTCTTCATTATGGTCTTTAATATATATTTTGTTCTTTTTGGTAAGAATAAGTTCCCTTGCTTTCATACGGTCGCAAGGCTCAAATTCGTAAGAAATAGTTACAGGCACAATATTTAATTTTTTCAGGCTTTGAAACACATTGGATCTATCGCTCGAAAACAACATTTTCAATACACCTTGTTGAGTTTTATCAAAACCATCTTTGGTTCTACCATTTCGTTGTGCAATCCAAACGGAGCTTTTTTCTTTGCAAATACTACGACGAATATATTCGGAAAGAAGCGTAGAATTAATAAGCATGGTACGCGGAG
>CAYZQG010000247.1:0-1846 GCA_964480685.1 uncultured Lentimicrobiaceae bacterium | reverse complement strand
CTTCCCGTCTTAGGTTGGAATTTGTAATGTTTTGTTCCAGATATTTTTCTGCGGCATTTTCACCTTTGGTTTTTAGCAATATATCGTACTTTATGCTTTGTGCTTCTTCCCTTTCGTAATCTGATCGTTGTGCTTTATCTATTTGTTTAAAAATAAGCTCTGTTTCATCTTCTGTTTTAAGAAGCAGTGCAGCAAGGCGTAAAACACCTATATGCCAATCCCAGCCCGAATAAATTTGTTTGTCAAAAGATGTAAAACAATATTCAATGATTTGTTTCCTGGTTTCCTCGGGTATTTGTTCCTGTGCAATTGCATAAAGCATTTCATAAGCAGCATCAACACTTCCGCCTATGTCGCCATTGCTGTCATCGGAATATTGCAGGGCTTCAATCATTTGTTCCATTACGGCAGTACAAATAAAAACAGCACTTTTATAATTACTGTTGTTTATCTGCTTTTGAGCCGACACTAAAAGGTTATTAATAGCAATGCCTACAAGCCTTGAGGCTGACCAGTCGATAAAACCATGCCTGTCGGAAGCTGTTTTAAGTATTGATTTTATCTGCTTTATATACAGTTCTTTCGATTCATCGGAATTGTGTTGGGCAAAAGACGATAAAAACAAATTCCTGAACGGAGGATTTTGTTCCGTTTGTTCTTTTATAAATTGTGTAAGCTCTTCGTGGGTTGCTTTTTCGAGTAGTTCGTCAACCTGTTGGGCAAAGGTTTTGCGTTTTGCAGGTTTAGCAGATGGGGTTATTTTTGTTCTTGTTATTTTTTTAGTTAACTCTAATTCGTCTTGTTGTAGGTAAAAAAATACTGCAGCAACGTGTTTGCAAACCGGCCCCAAATCGTAAGGGCAATTGCAAACATGCTCTGTAACAATTCCGTTTTTAAGAGTTAGTTGCACGGTGTAATCTTCGGTACCTTCAACAATGGCTTCGTACTCGCCAGGGCATATTTCTTCAGGTTCGTGAACATGTCCTTTTTTAAAGTACTGCAAACCTCGTTTCAGAATGGGTTCGTCTATATATTGCTCAAATTGGTTTAGTGGAATCTGCATTGTTTATCCTAATATTTTTTTTTCAATTTCTTCACTCCATTTTTTCCTGTCACTCACTACAAATTTCTCAATCCGTCCATCAATGGTACGAATTTCCAATCCGTTTGGAATGAGTCCAAGTGTGTTAAAAAATCGAGTTTGACTAATTTGTCCAAGTGGAATCTCTAATCCATGATTTTGGATATTGAAGTTGTGGGATTTGAATTGAAGTTTATCAATCAAAAGATACAACTTACCTCCAACCGCTTCTCCATTCTTAAAGTGATTTGCACCGGAGGAGCGTATTATCTCATTATTACTCACATTTTCTATTTGTGTTTGACGTTTTACAATCTTTGAACTCACAATGAAATAAAACACAATTCCGAAAGCCAATCCGGATACAGGCCCAGCAATTATAGCATATAGTATGCCATATCGAAATGCACAATATAAACCGAGAGATAATCCAAACGCAAGTCCGGATAAAATTGAATTTCTACTATTTTTCATTTGGTGTCAATTAAAGTGTTTAAAATCATTGATAAATTATTGTTGTGGTCTTTTTTTTTAATAGGGCATAACTTCCTTATAACCGTCATTATTCCTCCTTTATTAAGGTTATCTTCCAATTGTAGGAAGCAAACCATATAGTTTTAATTACATATATTGGTTTTTTATATAATTCTTTTTACAATTTGCAATAACGCCCACAAAAATAATAATTATTCTATTCAATGGTAAGTCTTTTTATCAAAAATAATTGACTGCTTCGCGGTGGATAAACAAATAAATCAAATAGTC
>CAYZQG010000246.1:0-1874 GCA_964480685.1 uncultured Lentimicrobiaceae bacterium | reverse complement strand
ACAACATCCTGAAAAGCATTTGGATTGGTCCTAAAAACGACTTTCAAACATCTGAATTTTCTATTTCGGTACTCATTCATTCTAATTTAAGTCAAGCATGTTCTGCGCCCACAGTATTCAATTCAAAAGCACCTTACAGATGACTTTATTCGCGGTGTATTACAGAGGGATAATTGCGAGCTAATTTGGCGCAAAAAGTCGCGCCCTCGGATTTTATCGAAATGAGGTACCTCAGAATTGGTTTTTTTAGCATCCACTAGAAACGACGAGTAGCAAAATATACGCACCGTCATGCTAGTGCTCTATTCTCTGCCTTTTCTAACCCTGCGGTTGCCACACTTCACTAGTAAGGTGTATAAATATTCGTCGACACTCCGGAGAATTGGTTACTTGATAGTGAAACCAAGATTGTTAGAAAGGGTTTTATTATTCAATAACCCCCAATCCTTTTCTATTCGAGTTGAAAGCCGCACACAAAAGGGCTCGGTTTCCCTATCCAAAGGAGAGAAAAGATATATGCGTGCACTTGTTTTACGGTCGTTTATTAGTGCGAAATTTAAAACGAGTATTTTTGCATTTTTGGCTTTTATATCAACTAATGTTGGATACTGTGCTGAATTCTACATAACCACACTAAGCCCCGATACTCTTTCGATGGATTCAATCGTTATTGAGGGTGGAATTGTTAAGGGCGATTACGAGAAATTTCTGGGCGCTTTATATTTGAGCTACAATCGGAATTCAAGCGGTCCATCTGATGTGTGTATGTATACGCTTGGCGGAGATGCTATTGAAGCAATGAAAATCGGGCGCATAATTCGAAAATTACGTTTATCAACTTCTGCGCCATCATTCAATTCCTTACATGAAATTGTATGCTATGAACACGTACCTTGGGGGCTTCCTAAAAATAATGAGAATTGTAACTGCGTTAGTTCTGGTTTTTTAATGTGGGCAAGTGGGATAATTCGTTATGGAACCGCATTAGGTGTTCATAGATCCTTTATTAATCACGAAATATTGAAAGATATGCCAGAAGAAGAAGCCGTTAATTACTCAAAGCTAATTAAAAGCAAGACTGGAGCATACTTAAAAGAACTAGGTATAGGCGAAAGCCTTTTGGAAATGATCGATACAATCCCTTCAACCGAAGTGGAGTATATTCCCAATAATTATTATGTTAAATTCCTAGAAGGAACGATTCCAGACTATCAAGAGTGGGTGTTGGCAAAATGCGGCGATGAAGATGAGGCTCGAAGACGAGTAAACGTATTTAATGCAACGCATGATTTGAATCACCTTTCGAACAAAGCGAAGGCGGAATTGGATGCGCTATTAGAAGTTGATTTCGAAATATCAAAATGTAAAGCTGGTGTTTTAAAAACTATACGCACTGAGGCTTATAATAAAGAATTTTTTAACGCCATTACTGAGATTAAGCCCTCATATCTGACGTTTGACGAGTATTTAAAAACTTTTAATACTAAATTGGTTTTTCCGATTGAAGTAAATTCAAGTAAGCCACGGGCAACGCATATTAAATAGGATTAATCGATTACAAATACGCCAATACTCATCCGTTGTTAAGGTGGGATTCTTTTTTAAACTAATGAAAAGGTAGTATCAATTGTTTTTCGCCATTGCTCACTTCACCGTTCGACAAAACGTCACATTACTTCCGTTCCATGGGCCTGTTGGGGGCAGGACATCCTGATGGAAGGTCATGTCCTTGAACCCATGCGGCGAAAGGAATCGCCCGACATCCTCGTTCGAGAAGAAATGCGTCCAAAAACGATAGACCGAGCAAGCGTCCCCCTCCCCCATCACGATATGCTGATAGAGGATGACCTTCTCATCTTCATAGAGATGGCTGT
>CAYZQG010000245.1:0-1898 GCA_964480685.1 uncultured Lentimicrobiaceae bacterium | reverse complement strand
GTATTGGCAAATTCGTTTTTTTTCAAACGCGGATTTTCATAACACGATGCCGCTACACCGACACCGTCTTCACGTTTATAGGTAAATCGCATCAGATTGCCTTTGGCATCCCAACTTTCTTCCAACAGCCAGGAAAATATCTTCGACGTATTATCCGGATCACACATACATCTGCTGTCATGTAATCCATACACACTGGTAATATTTTCTTTGCTGATGCTGCGCCAGTGACTGATATGGGTTGTTTTGTCTATCCATCGCTCTATCAAGGCAAACAATCCTTCGGTTCGCGGTTGATAGGTATAAATCGTGTAATTGCCTTCTTCTCGGCTTATTCGTACACCGCTGCTATCAACAACCGGCACCAAATCTTCGGCACCGGATAAAATAAAGGTATCGCTTTCATGTTCGGGATTGTCGTTATATTTCGGTAAACCTTTATCCGTTTTTCGCGTGATAGATGGAACGCCTACGCTCCAGCCCAATCCAAACACCGAATTTCCACTTCCGGAATCATAACTCAAAGCTAATTGCGGCGTAAACTTTCCACGCCCTTCACTAATCGTCAAGGGTACGGTAAACGAAGCGGTGCCCGTTACCGGATTGGCTTGAAATTTCTCGCCAATGCCACGTATGGCTCCTCCGCCTGTCGGCAAACTGATTTTCGCCTGACGACTGTCGCCATTACCGGCTGTATTGTCGGGAGCACTGCTCGATGAAGAACCCTTTTGTTGCGATTCTTTCGATAGCGAATCTTTGTAACTCTTCTCCGCTCTCGCCTTTTGATTTACCCCTGTCGGTCGTTTATCCTTGCTTTTCTCTTGATCCATGGTGAAAATTTGTGCTTTTACAGGTCATTAAAAAAATAAGAACCTTGTTAATTAGCTATTTATAGACTATCCTTTCATCCCATTTTTATAAGATTTAATTCTTTCCAACCTATCCATTTTCTTCTCATTTCCTTTTGCAAATGTATAGTTTTTTTGTTTATTATTTTACGCTTAATTCAATAAAAATTAAAACTTTTTCTACTCCTTTAAATTATTAAAAATATATATTTATACAATTTTCCAACATCTCATTACTCCTTGTGAAACAAATTGTTTTTCTCGATAATCGTTTTATATGGGTTCGCAATGTTAAATTTATCCGCTCTATTTTATTGGTACAATGTTCAAATACTTTATGTATAGTTTCGGGAATTAATGATTTGTAAATATTTAATCCATCGGTATATATCTTTTTTGGCTGTAAACACAATACTCTGTCTATCACTTTCTTTAAATTTTCTTTGGTTCGTCTGCCTACGCAAAAAGCTATTACTTTGCCGGTTGTTTTATTAATGGCATAACTTACCCAACTTTCATTTTTCTTATTTCCACAATAAGTTCGTAGCTCATCCATTTCATACGTTTGATCTTTTTCTTGATATTCACGCTTTTTTATTTTAGTTGCTATCCGTTCTATGATCCGTTGTACACTCGATTTTGATATTTTCAATAACCTTGATATCGAACTTATACTGCTTCCTTCTCTTGTTAAATTCCGTACACTTTCGTATTTATATGTGTTTATTTTATGTTTACTAATACTTTCTTGATAATTTCGTTTACAATGTTTACATTGATAACGTTGAATTCCTCTTCGTTTCCCTTTTTTAATACATTCACTCTTACAGTATTTACATTCCATATTTATTTTGTATTTCTTATTTTAAAAAAAGCACCCAATGGTACATAACTCCCCATATATATCTTACATCTCAACGTTTTATTGTTTCAAAAAAAAATAAGGTATAAAAATATACCTCATTTTTCTTTTGGCTTTTTTGCCTATTATGCTGTTTTTCTGTACCATGTCTTTCCCAATTTGTAAAATGCGACAAGTGGTACAGTACC
>CAYZQG010000244.1:0-1908 GCA_964480685.1 uncultured Lentimicrobiaceae bacterium | reverse complement strand
ATGATTATAAAAGGACATTCGATCCATCGAAACCTTTATCGATACTAAAAGCTTTTTATGCCGGAGCGTGTCCTTCTATTTTTTTTATAGTGCTTTTTGCTTTGTATTTTATTATCCTCATTCATGTAGTAGATCCAAGCTTTCTCAATCATTATGCATTGATTTCAAAAGATGTAAAAGATGTTGGCGGTAAAGGCATCTTACAAAATATACAATCCTTAACCCCATGGGTATATGTGATAAAATATATCAATCATTACCTTTTATTTCAATTAACGGCAGCCTTGTTTTTAGCTGTATTTATGCAAAGAAAAATAGAAGAACCACATCCACAAGACGATAATAACGAAAATAATTAATACGATGGATATTTCAATAGTAATACCTTTGTTAAACGAAGAGGAATCCTTACCTGAATTAGTGCAATGGATTAAAAAAGTTATGCAAGAAAACGCATATACGTATGAAATTTTATTTATTGATGATGGGAGTACCGATAGCTCGTGGCAAATAATTCAAACGATGGGTGTTGAAAATAGTAGTATTAAAGGCATTCGATTTCAGAGAAATTATGGAAAATCGGCGGCACTCAATGTAGGTTTTGAAGCGGCTCAAGGCGATGTGGTAATTACGATGGATGCCGATTTGCAAGATAACCCCGAAGAAATACCCGAATTATATCAAATGATAACAAAAGACGGCTATGATTTGGTGTCGGGTTGGAAGAAAGTAAGATACGATTCAAAGATTACTAAAAACATTCCTTCTAAAATCTATAATTCCATTACCGGCATGATGTCGGGTGTACATTTACACGATATGAATTGTGGGTTAAAAGCTTATCGCAATGATGTAATAAAAGCCATCGAAGTTTACGGTGAAATGCATCGATATATTCCGGTGATAGCCAAATGGGCAGGATTTGGAAAAATTGGTGAAAAAGTTGTTCAACATCAAAAACGAAAATATGGAACAACCAAATTCGGATGGAGCCGTTTTATTAATGGGTATTTAGATTTGATATCCATTATGTTTGTTTCCAAATTCGGAAAAAAACCCATGCACTTTTTTGGATTGGGAGGAACGTTGTCGTTTTTTATCGGATTTGTTATAACAATTTGGTTGTTAATACAAAAACTTATAAATATAGCCCATCATGTAACCTATTTCAGGCAAGTAACCGAACAACCGTTGTTCTATTTAGCTTTACTTGCCATGGTTTTTGGAATGCAATTGTTCTTGGCCGGTTTCTTAGGTGAAATGATTTCCCGCAATTCAAGTGAAAGAAATAAATACATTATTCGTTCAAAAAATAATATATAATGGAAAAATTTTCCTTTAATCAACATGAATGGCATTTGATTGTTAATCCCAATGCCTTGTCGGAAAAATGTTTTACATATTCAAAAGTTGTTGAAATAAAGTTACACGATTTAAATATTCCCTATCAAAAACATATTGCAAATTTATGTAACGCAGGTATCCAAATTGTAAAAGATCTTTGTTTAAAGGGAGAAAGATATTTTATGATAGTCGGAGGTGATGGAACTATCAATGAAGTTATCAATGGAATTTTTCAATCGGGGATTCCCACAGAAGAAGTGTATGTATCTGTAATTCCATTAGGTACGGGCAACGATTGGACTCGCACTCATCTTTATCCGGCTACGTATTCATTAACAATAGATCAATTTAATGAATCATTTTTCATAAAACATGATGTAGGCTTGGTTGAAACTATGGAAAACGGGCAGTGTACGGATAAACGATATTTTATAAATATTGCCGGTTTTGGATTTGATTCTGCGGTCATTCAAGAAGTAAATAAAAACAAATCAAAAGTTTTTTCCAAAACCGTGTATTTGTTGAGCTTATTAAAAGTTTTATTGACCCACAAAGCACATACAG
>CAYZQG010000243.1:0-1920 GCA_964480685.1 uncultured Lentimicrobiaceae bacterium | reverse complement strand
CTTCTATAAACGATAATGATTGAATTAAATTCGGAATTTGATGAACCGTTGATTCTTTATACGTTTTGCCGGGCTTGATATCGAAATATGCATAGAGAAAACTTTTTGATAATTTGGCATTTCCCTTTAAAATAATACTGTCCCATTGGATAAGATTATTTTTTTTGACTTCAATTACTGCTTTTGTGCCGTTTGAATCCGTTGAGATTTTAGATAAAACAACTGAAGCAAACGGATAACCGGTATTTTCCAAGTAATTGATAATATGTTCACAATGAGCATAAACGTCGGCTAAAGATAAAGGGAAATCGGCTTGTTTGATTTCTTTATATGCTGTGGGTTCCAATCCTTCAATAATTAAATCTTGAATAATTAATACTTCGCCGAAAAACAAATAGGCTGTATAATGTAACGAATCGTGCGTTAACGAGTCTATCGAAAACGAAGCGTAATGATTCTTCTTAAATTGATTGGCAATTTTTTGTACATCTTTTTCGAGCGAATTCAAGGAGCCATAGTTCTTCTTAAGCTTGGTTTGATGAAGAATTTTTTCAATTTCCTGTGTGGTATGTTGATAATGAAGTTGTAATGTGTATTGTGAAAAACAATTACTTAAACTTGCAATCAAAAAAATAAAAAGAAGAATTTTTTTCATTCAATCAAACATGAAAATTTAATACATAACGATTTTTACCGAAAAATGTTATAAGTAACCATCGAAATAGGAATAGATAAAAAATATATTAACTACGCATTCAAAAATGATAATAATATATATAATTGTATTTTAAATTAATAGATTGTTAAAATGGATAATACATCCTAAGAATGATTCTACATATTAATAAATAGTGTAATTTTGCATACAAAGGATTAAGGAATAAAAAACGGATAATAATTAGATAAGCCCCTATAGTTCAACGGATAGAACGAAAGTTTCCTAAACTTTAAATCCAAGTTCGATTCTTGGTGGGGGTACTAATAAATATTAATGTATAATGGCATTATTTTCATTTTTAAATAAAGACAAAAAACAATCTCTCGACAAGGGGTTGGAAAAAACGAAGGAGGCTTTTTTTACGCGTTTATCGCGAGCAGTTATCGGAAAAACTACGGTAGATGACGAAGTATTGGATGCTTTGGAAGAAATGTTGGTAAGCTCCGATGTAGGAGTGGAAACCACTTTACGAATTATAAATCGTATCGAAGACAGAGTAAAAAAGGATAAATACTTAGGTACAAAAGAATTAAATAGAATTTTAAAAGATGAAATCGTATCTCTTTTGGCTGAAACCAATCAAGAAAACACGCTTCCTTTTCAGTTGGCAGACCGTATAAAACGTCCCTATGTTATTATGGTTGTAGGCGTAAATGGAGTTGGAAAAACGACTACTATCGGAAAATTAGCCTATCAATTTAAACAACAAGGTTACAATGTGCTGTTGGGAGCTGCCGATACCTTTCGTGCTGCTGCCGTTGATCAATTAGATATTTGGGCTGAGAGAGTGGGGGTAGGTATTATAAAACAAGCGATGGGTTCCGATCCGGCATCGGTTGCCTTCGATACCTTGAAATCGGCATTGGCAAAAAATACCGATGTTGTGATTATTGATACCGCGGGCCGTTTGCATAATCGAATTAATCTGATGAACGAATTATCAAAGATTAAAAATGTAATGAAAAAATTACTACCCGAAGCTCCGCATGAAATTTTACTGGTACTTGATGCCTCAACGGGTCAAAATGCGATAGAACAAGCTCGCCAATTTATAGCTGCTACCGAAGTAAACAGTTTGGCGTTGACAAAATTGGATGGAACGGCAAAAGGAGGTGTGGTATTAGGCATCTCCGACCAATTTAAAATTCCCGTAAAATACATTGGAATAGGAGAAAAACCGGAAGATTTGCAAGCATTTGATA
>CAYZQG010000242.1:0-1932 GCA_964480685.1 uncultured Lentimicrobiaceae bacterium | reverse complement strand
TCAACATCCTAATTTCAACATTACTTTACAGCAATATCATAATCCGGCAATTCTTATGAGCGATATTATTGCTAAGTAAATCCAAGTCTTGATACGACAGGCAAAATACAAATGCCAGGCGCTTATCGAGTAGGTTGCCCAGCCAGATGAACGGACAGGGAACTTCTCAGATCACAACAAAATCTTTCTTTCCGATCAGTTATTACCCATTTGACTTCGTTCGATTTTTTTTACTTTTGTACCGTGTTTTCACAAAGAAGACATTTGATTTTATGTACCAGAATTTACGTCCTGACGACGTAGAAAAAGTGAGAAAACTCACGGAAACAATACAACGGAACAACGATATCTGTTGGATGCTTTGCGATTATCTGAACAATAATCCATGCCTGATCACAAAAGAGTTGATGGAAAGCGTCAACGGTGGCGGCGTCCTGTCGGAAGAAATGGCATATTTTGCACTGTTGACAGGTTTGTGTGGACTTGACATCGAAAACAACGAACGGGAAAAGCAGATGGCAACTGATTATTTTCGTCGGGCTGTCAAGAAACTGGATACAAAATCATACATTGAAAATCCGTACTATCGGAACATCCAGATTCCGGAAGTAAAGTTCGGCGATTGGGAGCTGAAGTACGAAAGATACAAACCTTACGAAGCCTTTATTTACAATGATCTTATTGTGGAGGCGGATTTTAAAGAAATTCCGCGTGTCGGTTTTTTCAATGAAGAATTTCGGTTTCCGGCTGTTATGGAGGATGATCATGAATGGATGTCCATCAAGCCCAATGAAATTGAAACGATGCAACCGGCAATTGATGCTATCGAAGGCAAGGTAGTTACGTTCGGACTCGGACTTGGGTATTTTACCTATATGGCTTCCCTCAAAGAGAGGGTGCAAAGCATTACGGTTGTCGAACGGGACAACGAAGTCATCCAACTTTTTGAACGTTACCTGTTTCCCCAATTTCAGCATAAAGAAAAAGTGGAGATAATTTCCGGTGATGCTTTTGAATATGCCGAAAAACAGATGCCAGGCGCAACTTTCGATTATGCATTTGTTGATTTATGGCACGATGTATCGGATGGCCTTGACATGTATCTCAAGATGAAAAAAATGGAACGTTTCAGTTGCCAAACGAAATTCCTGTATTGGATTGAAGATTCGTTGCTTTCCGGCTATCGTTGGCAGATTTTTGATTGGGTAACTAAAAATGCACGAACCTATAACTCGATTGTCAAATGTTTAAGTAAATCGTTTCTGCAAAAACTTGCGGCAACAAAAGCCACGGTTTAATTTTTTTTCGATGGAACTGTAATGCCATATTGGAGTTTGTGCTGATTGCCTTCCGATAGCCATCGGAACAACCCTTGCAACAGCTCTTAGTGTTTACGATGCCACTCTCATACACGTAACTATTAGCAAGCCCAGTAAAGAATGGTGAAAAATAGCTGCAATATGAAAAGGTGAAATTTTAAAGTACAAAACAGCACCTCATTTTAAATTGCAATATACTGCTGCTTTCTTACCTCTTTATGTCGATAATAGACTGATAAAAGTAAATAAATAATAGCGGATATCCGAAAACTCAAACCTCTTTTAATAATTTATCCATTTTTAGTTCGTGCTTAACCGCACGTCTTAAATTACTTAATTTCAGGATTATCATGTGATGACGCAACAAGCTTTCGCGAAGCGTAAATACCAAAATACAAAATATACCTGCAATGCAAAGCCAACCGTAAATCTCTTTCATGCTAACCATTATCGCTTGTTGCTGCAAACTTCCGTAAAATAATTCAACTGAAAAATGGCTTGTAACTGGGTTTACATTATCCAAGGTTGCACTGATAAATAGTTCGTTACGCTTCATTATAATTTTAAATACATGCGTTAGCACCGCCGAACCTAAAAGCGGACCACAACAAGC
>CAYZQG010000241.1:0-1935 GCA_964480685.1 uncultured Lentimicrobiaceae bacterium | reverse complement strand
ACGTTTATACGGAAAAAGAATCGGAACAAGTTAAAAGTAAAGCACAAACGGCTCAAACAACAACGGCTGCACCGGTTCAGCAAACAGCTCCTGCAGCTACTGCTCCTGCTACAGCTCCGGCAGAACAAGCTCCTTCGGCAGAAGAAGGAATGTAAATTCATGCTTTTGTGAGTGTATATATTTTAGGCATCGAGTCTTCTTGTGACGATACCTCGGCTGCTATATTACATAATAATCAGTTACTTTCAAATGTGATTGCCGGTCAAGAGGTACATGCTCAATATGGTGGAGTTGTTCCCGAATTAGCATCCAGAGCACATCTACAAAATATTATTCCTGTAGTTGATAGGGCCTTAAAAAATGCACATATTTCAATTCATCAACTTTCGGCGATTGCTTATACACAAGGGCCCGGTTTATTAGGTTCTTTATTGGTAGGAAATTCATTTGCAAAAGCTTGTTCGTACGCATTAAAATTACCTCTTATTGAAGTAGATCATTTAGAAGGTCATATTTTATCTCATTTTATTCAAAATGATACGAATTCTTATCCTTCTTTTCCATTTTTGTGTTTGCTTGTTTCGGGCGGACATACACAAATTATGCTTATAAAAGATTTTTTTACTTTTCAAATCATTGGAACAACTATTGATGATGCCGCAGGTGAAGCCTTTGATAAAGCTGCCAAAATATTAGGATTTCCTTATCCAGGAGGTCCAATGATTGATAAATTAGCTCAAACGGGAAATCCGGAAGCATTTAAATTTAGTCAAGCTCATATTCCGGATTATAATTACAGTTTTAGCGGATTAAAAACATCGTTTTTATATTTTTTACGTGATCGATTAAAAGAAAATCCCAATTTTGCAATAGATTATGCTGCCGATTTGTGTGCTTCGATTCAAAAAGCAATTTGCGATTCGTTAATGAAAAAACTTATTAAAGCAGCTAATGATTTACATATTAACGAAATAGCTATTGCCGGAGGAGTTTCTGCCAATACAGGGTTACAAACAGCTTTGAATAAAACCGCTCTTCAACATAAATGGGACATATACATTCCTCCTTTTCAGTTAACTACCGATAATGCTGCCATGATTGGCGTTGTAGGATATTATAAATATTTGCAAAACGATTTTACCGATTTTCGTTCCATTCCTTACACTAAATCAAAATATTAACCATGAAAATTAAACTTATTATTTTTGATCTTGACGGGACTTTACTCAATACCCTGGAAGATTTAACCAGTAGTGGAAACTATATTTTATCAAAATACGGATTCCCTATACATTCGCTTGATGCGTATCGTTTTTTTGTAGGTAATGGCATTCGAAAACTTATCGAACGTATTTTACCCGAAAATAAGCGTGAAGAAACGTTTATAGATCAAGTAAAAGCCGAATTTATGGATTACTATAATGAACATAAAGCCGATCAAACAGCTCCATATTTAGGTATTATTGAATTGTTGGAAACCATTCAAGCCAAAAACATTAAAATTGCAGTAGCTTCGAACAAAGCACACGAAATGATGGAAAAAATATTGGATTTTTATTTTCCGACCATATATTTCGATGCTGTTTTCGGACAACGACAAGGAATTCCGGCTAAACCCGATCCTTGCATTGTTTATGATATTTTGAAAAAAACCGACGTTTCTAAAGCAAATACTTTATATGTTGGTGATACATCGGTAGATATACAAACAGCAAAAAATGCCGACTTAAAAAGTATCGGTGTTTTATGGGGATTTCGTACGGAAGACGAATTAATACACGCCGGAGCTAATTACATAATTAGCTCGCCAAATGAATTATTGAAATATTGTTAATAATTCAGCCTTTTTTAAGACATTATAATAAAAGTAAAACAAAGAATGTTATCAAATACTAGTCATTTAAAATCCGACTGCAGACGGTTTTTCTTTTGAGT
>CAYZQG010000240.1:0-1935 GCA_964480685.1 uncultured Lentimicrobiaceae bacterium | reverse complement strand
ACAAAGTCGAATACCAAGGCGAACATATTGTAAAGAAAATGACAGTACAACGATAACTTTAAAAAAATATTTATGAAATCATCTGGCCTTTTTTGTAGAAAAGTACCCAAGCGTAGGCTGTTTGGAATATATTTTCATTTCCCAAACAGCTAAAAGGGTCATAATACAAAAAAATAATAATAATTTAGTTTAATAATATAAAATTTATAAAAAATGAAAAATACAATAGTAATAATTTTTAGTTTGATTTTTAGCATGCCTTATCTAAGTCATGCAGGTTATAAAAAATTCCAATGGTTAACCGATGGTTCTTGTTATGCTTATACGCTTTTTGATGCTAATTCATATATCATTGCTGCAACGGAACAAGGCGATTATTCTGTTGGAGGAGTGAAAAATAGAATTGTTTTAATTAAAACCGATCTCTCGTTTAATATAATCAACAGCGTTTCGTTTGAAGATACAACAAGAGGTGCTCGAAATATTGAAATTCACAGTATTGACAAAGGATATGATAAAATACTTTTATGTGGAAGTATAGATAATAGTGCTTTTATTGGAGATGTAGATTTAAATTTAAACAACTTAACCATTTATGAATATTCCAATGCCAATGTTTTTTATTCAATTTGCAGGTATGGCGTATGTGGGAAAGACAATAATTACGGACTTATGTTTTATTTAGATGATCAAAATCTTGGTAATTTAGTGGGTTATCAAACACAAACACCTTGGGAATTTCATAAAGTAACCTATGTTGGCTCTGTAAACGAATTAGCATTTTCGGGTGTTGATCAAAATAGAAATGAAACCGGATTCGCTTTTTTTACATTTGTTCCTAATTACTTAATTCCACTTTGTTGTTATGGTTTCAGTAATTCATCCAATCCGAATTCGTATGCTTGTATCACCGCCGATAATTACGGGTCAACAGAACAATGTATTGTTTCCACTTCTTACGGTTCACAAATAAATACTTTCTTTTTTGACGATGTTCTTGGTAATATTGTTCTTAGAGGAAACCCTAAATTTACACATCCTCAAAATTATGAGTTTTATTTACAAGATGTTGAGTTTTCTAATAATCAATTTGCATGGACAGGCCATTTTTGGGATGATTCTACAGGACATTTAAACGGTTTTTATATTCGCATGGATTTTGATTATAACAATTTGCCCAATTCTCCTTTCTTCAATGTGCCTTTTTATAATTACTATTCTTCTCCCAACACCGATTATAAACTTTACCAAGTAGAACAGACCTTTGGAGATTTTTCGTGTGTAGGTTATTATAATGAAAATAACAGCACAGGTGTTTTTACATCTTTTCCGGAAATTACTTCCTATTGTGATAATACCGGAAGTTCTTTGGGAGAAGACCATTCCATAGCAGATATTTCTTTGTATGGTATTAATTTAAATTCATATTCTTTAGGATCAGATACTAACTATATTTTATATCCTCAACCGAGAATTTTTAATACCGATACGTGTGAAATTATTCCGGATGAAAATTCGACTAATTCTCAAAAATCAGCCACGAATATAAAAACATTCGAAAACAAAGAGGCTAAAATATTTGTTTCCGGGAACGAGCTTCATGTTGAAAACGCAGCAGAAGCTACCGATTTTAGAATTTTTTCGGCAGACGGAAAATTGATAGCTAAAGGGACAATTTCTGCTTCTCCCATATCGGTTTCTTCGTATACTTCCGGATTCTATACCCTTGTTTTAATGGGAGAAAAAACAATTTCTTCCTATAAATTTGTTATAACTCATAAATAATATTACCTATGAAATCATTACACATACTAATTTTTATACTAAGCATTTGTTTTTACACGCAAGCACAAGAGCGTTTACAAATTTGGTTAGGAGACCAAACACCGGTTAAGGAAGTAAACGATACCTTTAAAATCAGTACGGCAAGTCAAT
>CAYZQG010000239.1:0-1937 GCA_964480685.1 uncultured Lentimicrobiaceae bacterium | reverse complement strand
AGCCTCGTTTTTAGCTCCTTGAGGAATCAATTCTCCATTGAGTTGTTTGCCTCCATAAATTTCAAATCTTGCCATAATATAGTATATATTAAGTTATTATTTATTTTTAAGCGTAATTTTTAACACCGTTTTGGTTTCGGAAGTAAGCCGATAACGATTGTCGCTTCGAAATCCGATAATCCACAAAATATCGCCGTTTCCGTTGCACAAAATATCGGTTGCATCTTTTTCAAATAACGATAATTTATGATCAATGTAAAAATCACTTACTTTTTTACATCCTTGCATACCAAACGGATAAAAAATATCACCTTGCTCCCATTTACGTAAAATGAAAGGAAATGTAACCTTAGCAGCATCAACGTATGCAATATTTTTATCTATTTGAATTTCAAACGTTTCATCATAAGGGATTTGTTCAAACACCAAATTTTCAGCCATAAAAACATCGTTGTAAAAATCAGCTCCAATTCGTTTATCGGCTTGTTTAAAAGTACGAAATTTTATTTGAAGGGTGTCTCGGTCTTTTAACAAACAATGCGTATCGGAAAGAAAAATTTTTCCGGCTTCTGCATCTAGTAATTCAATAATATTTTCGGTTTGTGCCATATTAAACCCGTATGGATAAATCCACTCAAATAAGTATGTTTTTTTTTCGGATAATTTCTTTAATTTATTTATATCAATAATATACGTATTATTTTCATACAACGTAATGTCTTGTTTTACCTCTTGAATATGTTGTTGATAAATGATTTGCTGTTGATTTAAAATAGCTATGGTTTCGGACAAGGTATCTTCAAAATTATCTTGTAATTTATTGAATGCGGGAATGATATGATGACGAATATAATTTCTGGCATAATAGTCGCTATCATTCGATTTATCTTCACGATAGCTAATTAAACTGGAAGATGCATAATCGGAAATTTCTTGTCGTGAAAAAGCCAACATAGGTCGAATCAACATACCTGTTTTAGCTTGAATCCCACAAAGTCCTTTTATACCGGTTTTACGAAGGGCATTTACAAAAAAGGTTTCCAATACGTCGTTACGTTGATGAGCGGTAGCAATGTATGCAAAATTGTTTTTTTGAGCAATTTCACGAAACCATTCATACCGTAATTCACGAGCTGCCATTTGAATAGAAAAGCCTAACTGTTTGGCATATTTTTGTGTATCAAAATGAATGGAATAAAATGGAATATGATGTTTTTCTGCCAATTGTTGAACAAAGGTTTCATCATCATTGGCATCTTGACCACGCAATTGAAAATTGCAGTGTGCAATTGCCACCTTATAGGAGGTTTGTAGAAATAAATGCAGCATTACAACCGAATCAATGCCACCGCTAACAGTCAATAAAACCTTATCTGACGGCTCAATCAACTCTTTGATTGAATGAAAAAAACGTTCTTCCAATAACTCTCCGACTTGCATCTAAGTGTATATAAAAAAATGAAAAACAATAACTACCTGCTTTAAAGAAGGTAGGTTTTAATTATTATCTATGCAAAAGTATAACAAAAAATCATATCCCCAAAGGGAATGGCAGGAAAAAGGATAAATAAATAGAGATAAAAAAAGAAAAAGAAGATTAGGCTTTCGGATAATATTCTTCAAAAGTTTGGTCAATATAAAAAAAGACTATTTTTTCAATTTTTTTTCTTGGTGGTTGTGGTTCGATCGTCGGAGAAATCGGTGCTTGTGATGAAATGGGAGATGATGTTGGTTGAGTAGTTGATGGATGGTTTATTTTTTCAACTTCATCTGAAGAGCGTATTGTTGTATCTTTTTCGGGTATGTGATTAATAACGGATTCTCGTTGAATAGGAGGATTATGTTCTTCATTTTGATAATCAGTTTATTCATACATATCTGGAAATAAAAGATTATCATCTATTTCACTGTCATTCAATTTATTTTCAACTATATTT
>CAYZQG010000238.1:0-1941 GCA_964480685.1 uncultured Lentimicrobiaceae bacterium | reverse complement strand
TTTCAATAATTGAAACGTAAATATATATATAATAAGTTTATTTAATATTAATTAATATAAATTTGCATGAACTTAAAAATATATTGCTATGGCTAAAATGAAACCACGTAAACCTAAAACAGTTAAACCTAAATAAACATGGGTAATATCCTTAAAATATTAATCTGCACTTACATACCATTGCAGGCTGCACTTATGCTTTTCACTAGCGATAGTGGAGGTTATAGTTATGCAGACTTACTTTGGTATGTATATATGCAATTAGTAATGGGGTATCTGTTTTTAAACATTAGAGATATATCTAGGACTTGGAATAAGGTTTTTCGTAGTTGTGGGTATATCTCTATTTTTTATGCTTTGATGTATATTTTAACATTTAACAACGTGTTGTCTAACTATTATTGGTTCGTGTTCCTTTGTGTTTTACCGTATCCAATATCTCTAATTTGCATTTTATACCATGAACGATTCAACTAAAAAAACAATTTGGCAAACCATTTTAACTGTATCGGTTACAATTCTTGTTACAATTATAACACTATCCGTGAACGGTGGTAGGGATAAAGAAAAAAGAGTAGAACAAAAACTTGAACAAAAGGTTGACAAGGAGCAATATCAGATTGATCAAAAGAAAATTGAATGTAAGTTTGACGAGAATAAAAAGCAAATTGAAGACCAAAACAAACTATTTTTAGAAATTAATAAAAACTTGGGTGAACTAAACGGAAAAATGGATTTAGTCATTCAAAATAAAAGACCAAAATAATGAATACATTAAAAAAAATCGGTAAGTTTTTCTTGTCAGCAGCCAAATACGTTGTAATGGGTATTTGGAATTTCTTAAAAAATCAGTATAAAGCAAATCCTCAAATCTTATGGATTCCTATATTTTTAGGAATTTGGGGAGTAGCAGAAATTATAATCAGATGGGTTGACCCTACGGCGGGTTTATTTGATGCAGGTATTTTTCAGATACCACTATACACTGCTATCCTATTTATCGTATTTATGTTTGTAGCTTGGCAGACAATACGTATTACTTTCGGTGAACTATACCGTTACGTTAAAGACAAGTTTAAAGATGACTTTCAAAAATTATCAGAATGGGAAAAAATAAGATTATACTTCTCTATTTTCTTTGCTTTACTTTTTGCCTTAGTCCTATTGGCAAGGGTACTAATTATAACACCAATAAGCTAAGATTAGACGTACAAAAGGTTTATTCAGGAGAAAAAGATGTTCGTGAAGCAACTGGTAATAATGACGGTGCAAGAATATTAGAATATCAAAAAGCGGCAAATATTCCAAAGGGAAGTCAGTATTGTGCAGCAGGTATTACTTGGACTTTCAAACAAGTAGGATTTAAAACCGTTATTTCAGGATATTCACCTAATTGGTTTCCACAAAGACTTGTCATTTATCGCAAAGGAGATACCATAAAACAGATTCCTGATGTGGGGGACGTTATCGGTATATGGATTAAAAGCAAAGGTCGTGTTGGTCATGTAGGGTTTGTTGACGAAAATTGGAACAACGGAAGTCCGTATGCTCGTTCGTTTGAATTTAACACAAACGGTGCAGGAAGTGATGACGGTAATGGTAATTATTATAAAAGAAGGTTAAAATCGCAAATTTACGTGATTTCAAGCCCTATAACAAAAGAAATACAAAAAGATGAATAAGTTTACACAAATATTAATAAGTATCGTTATAATCCTTATTTTAGCATTAGGATTGTTCTTTGCAGGATACAAAACAGGTCAGAAAACGTATTCTCCAATAAACAATTTAAGTAATTATGATACTTTAAGAGTTGAATATGATACCATAAAAATACACGACACAATACATGAACCTAAACCATACAAAGTTATTGATACTATACCAATTCCGCAATTTGTAGATACAAATGCTATCATACGTGATTATTACAAAGAGCGT
>CAYZQG010000237.1:0-1971 GCA_964480685.1 uncultured Lentimicrobiaceae bacterium | reverse complement strand
CTTCCTTACTCGATTATATTCGTAAAACCAATGTTATTGCCGGTGAAGCCGGAGGTATTACTCAACATATAGGTGCGTATGAAGTTCAATTACTTAATAATAAACGTATTACTTTTCTCGATACGCCCGGTCACGAAGCTTTTACGGCTATGCGTGCTCGCGGTGCCAAAGTAACCGATTTAGTTATTGTTGTTATTGCTGCCGATGATGCCATTATGCCGCAAACCTCCGAAGCTATCAACCATGCTCAAGCTGCCGGTGTACCTATGATATTTGCTATCAATAAAATTGATAAACCCGGTGCCGACCCCGAAAAAATTCGGAATGCATTAGCCAACATGAATTTATTGGTCGAAGAATGGGGCGGTAAAATTCAAAGTCAAGATATTTCCGCAAAAAAAGGTATTAATGTCGAAGTGTTGCTCGAAAAAATATTGATTGAAGCCGAAATGCTTGATTTAAAAGCTAATCCTAAAGCTTTGGCTACCGGTACCGTCATTGAATCTTCGTTGGATAAAGGACGCGGTTATGTGGCTAAAATATTGGTACAGAATGGAACATTGCGAACAGGCGATATCATTGCTGCCGGAACGGCTTGCGGTAAAATTCGTGCTATGTATAACGAACGCAATCAGTTGATAAAAGAAGCCGGTCCTTCGGTGCCCGTATTAATCCTCGGATTAAACAGTGCTCCTCAAGCCGGCGATACCTTTAAAGTGTTTAAAGAAGAACGCGAAGCTAAAAATGTTGTTAACAAACGTATTCAATTGGTGCGTGAACAAGGTTTACGTTCCCAAAAACATATTACCTTGGATGAAATCGGTCGCCGTATTGCTATCGGTGATTTTAAAGAATTAAATATCATTGTTAAAGGCGATGTGGATGGCTCTATCGAAGCCTTAAGCGATTCGTTGTTGCGTTTATCTACTTCCGAAGTTCAAGTGAATGTTATTCATAAATCGGTTGGTCAAGTTATTGAATCCGACGTATTGCTTGCTTCGGCATCGAATGCCATTATTATTGCTTTCCAAGTTCGTCCTTCGGGCGGTGCTAAAAAATTAGCCGAACAAGAACAGGTTGATATCCGTACCTATTCCATTATTTACGATGCTATCAACGAGTTGAAAGATGCTATTGAAGGTATGCGTGCTCCCGAAATTAGAGAAAATATTGTTTGTAATATCGAAGTACGCGAAACATTCCATATTACTAAAGTAGGTACCATTGCCGGTTGCTATGTCTTGGACGGTAAAGTACAACGTAATACACAGATTCGTGTTATCCGCGACGGTATTGTTATTTATACCGGTAAATTAGGCTCTTTGAAACGTTTTAAAGACGATGTCAAAGAAGTCTCATCAGGTTATGAATGCGGTTTAAATATTGTGGGTTTCAACGATATGAAAGTAGGCGATATTATTGAAGGCTTTGAACAAGTAGAAGTTAAGAGATAATTATTCTTTCGGAGGTTTTTGCTTGTTTAAACAGGCATTTTCCAAATACAATTCAATTAATTTTGTTCCCGCAGCGTAGGCGCTGATTTTTTGTTCCGACAATTGTTTTTCAATCACCGGAAGATGGTTCTTGACGTTTTTATCGGAATAAAACAAATCGAACAATTCTTCTTCCAAAAAGTGATAAAAACGTTTTTTCGATTGGTCTAAACGATTATTAAAAAAGAATCCGTTGTTTTTTGTATGGGTAATATAATCGGTAATTAATTGCCATACTTTTTCTATATTCTTGTTATTCAAAGCAGAAGTAGTAATAACCGGAGGATGCCAATGTGCTGCGGTAGCCGGAAATAAGCGTAAGGCATTTGCTAATTGAATTTTTGTATATTCGGCTTTATCCACATTATCCCCATCGGCTTTGTTTACCACGATAGCATCGGCCATTTCCATAATGCCGCGTTTGATGCCTTGCAGCTCATCGCCTGCACCGGAAATCATCAGCAAGAGAAAAAAATCA
>CAYZQG010000236.1:0-1997 GCA_964480685.1 uncultured Lentimicrobiaceae bacterium | reverse complement strand
ACGAAGAGTTGAAAAATTTAACCGGAGGACTTGTAAAAGGTCAAACCAATCAGGACACAAGGGATGCAATTTTGTTGGCTTGGGATAAAGCAGGATTACCGATGAAAATTTATAAAAAATAAGCAATTTATGAGTAAAAAAATAAAAGTATTGAATTTATATGCTTGTTTAGGCGGAAATAGGCTATCTTGGTTAACGTTTCGCAGCTTGCCGTCAGGGCAGGATTTCGGAGCGATAAACTGTCAATTAACCACAAATGATGATGCGAGTACAAATGTTCAATAAACCACTAAACCCTGCCTTGCGGCAAACTGCTGTTACAGGCTGGTGCGGTTTAGTAGCACAAACTTTTTAATTATGCAGAATAGTAGTTTTAATAATTTTTTGAGCGATGGCAAAAACGGCTTTTCAGAAGCCGAAGGAATTACCGTGTTATCGCTGTTTGACGGTATGAGTTGCGGACAAATTGCATTGCAGAAGCTCGGAATAAAAGTGAAACAATACTATGCAGCCGAAATAGATAAACACGCTATTACGGTAACGCAACACAATTTCCCGAACACAATACAGCTTGGTGATGTAACCAAAGTATTTGCTAAAGATTTGCCCAAAATTGACCTTTTGATAGGTGGTTCGCCTTGTCAGGGATTTTCTTTTGCAGGGAAACAACTTGCATTTGACGACCCACGAAGCAAACTATTCTTTGAATTTGTGCGACTGAAAAACGATTGCAACCCTGCTTACTTTATGTTGGAAAACGTGAAGATGAAAAAGGAATTTGAGATAATCATTTCAAAGTATATGGGAGTTGCACCGATTGAAATAAATTCCGCTTTACTATCAGCACAAAATAGGGTAAGGCTTTATTGGACAAATATTGCAAATGAGCCTTACGGATTGTTTGGAGATATGCAATGCACAATACCACAACCAAAAGATAAAGGCATTTTGCTTCGTGATATTTTAGAAAGTGATGTTCCGGATAAATACTATTTGAGTGAAAAGATGTTGCAATACTTTTCAAATCGTGCTGCAAACTTCAATCAAGGCAAAGTGAATGTAAGAGAAGAAGAAGGCAAAGCAAGTTGTTTAACTTCATCAATGGCAAGCTGTGATATTTCGGACAACTTTATAAAGGTTGATACCAATTTGAGAAAATCCGTAAACCAGAACAAAACAAATTGCTTTACTGCTGGCGGAAATAGTGGCGGACTTCATTCAGATATGACTTTAATTGTGGCAAGTAGAGGGCGAAACCCTGAAAATCCAAAAAGCCGTGAAAGTGGATTGAATACGGAACAAATGCTTGAGCCACGATATGACGGTAAAACAAATTGCCTTACAAGTGTGCAAAAGGATAATTATGTAGTGTTTGCTGAGGGATATGAGCAAGACAATAGGGCTTATTTTGAAAATGGTAAAAGCGGAACACTTGACATTAAACCCGCAAGGCAAAAAGTTTTATTAGAAGCTGAATGGAAAATAAGACGATTAACACCAACCGAATGTGAAAGATTACAAACAGTTCCAGACCAATACACGGCTATTGTAAGCGACACTCAACGGTATAGGATGCTCGGCAATGGATGGACTATTGATGTTATTGCACACATCTTTTCCTTTATGGCTTTGCAAAAGACAAAGAGCGAGGGAGAAAAAATTATTAAAACGGCATAGATGGCACGAATATTCAATTTTAGCATGTCCGTAGCACTTGCCTGTAACTATTTTTAATACTTCAATGAATATAATAGACAAATCAAAAATAAAACAAACAACACTTTTTTAACAAATAGAATGTTTGTGTTGAATTTATAAAATGGAGGCTGAAATTTGGGGATAGTAAACATCCAGCTCCATTTCCCTCAATGGTTGTAGTATTTAACAAAAAAAATCAAACATCATGGAACAAAACGAAATCAAAGAATGCAATGAACTTTCCTTAGAAGAAATATGCCTAAGTTGGCAGTTTTTAAAAGCAATTGAGGACAAAATAA
>CAYZQG010000235.1:0-2004 GCA_964480685.1 uncultured Lentimicrobiaceae bacterium | reverse complement strand
GAAGATTTATAAAACTAAAAGAGAGCGGACAATACCTAACATTACTGGATATGTTCGATCGTCAGGCATTGCTTGATGTAAAATCCGAATTTGGCACATTAAGTCAAACCGATTTAATCCGCCACACCTACCAAAAATATCCGTATTTTGCCATAAATAGTTCCATTGCACAGGAACTTCTTACTAAAGAAGAATTGGCATTGGTAGAAAAACAAAAACGCACCTTTACCGAACCGCAGTTATTCAGTATCGGTTATGAAGGCATTACACTCGAAACCTATATAAACAAGTTGATAATAAACGATGTGCATGTGCTGTGTGATGTTCGGAAAAATGCATATAGTCAGAAATATGGATTTTCGAAAAGTCAGCTGCAAAAAGCCTGTACGGGCGTTGGCATTCAATATGTGCATGTGCCGGAGTTAGGAATAGAATCGGAACAGCGGCATGATTTGCGTTCGCAAGCTGATTATGATATATTGTTTGAGCGATACGAAAAAACAACGCTGATAAATAATCACAGCGCATTACTAAAAGTAAGGGCGCTAATTGACAGCGATAAACGGGTGGCTCTTACCTGTTTTGAGAAAAATCCGCTGCAATGCCATCGCTCCCGCGTTGCCAAAGCATTGATGCAGCTACCCGAGATTAACTACACGTTTAAACCCTTGTAAATATGGCATTAACCAAAGTCCTTATTACCGTGAAAACATACCCCACCTTGTCGGAGAAATACGATGAGTTGGTTTGTACCGCCGGTTTTAGGGAAGATGGTTCGTGGGTTCGCATTTTTCCTGTTCCTTTCCGTAAACTCGATTATCAAAATCAGTATAAAAAATGGCAATGGATTGAAATTGATCTGGTAAGAAATACGTCGGATTTTCGTCATGAAAGCTATAGACCAACAGATTTGGAAAAAGAAATCAAGCTACTCGATTTCGTTGACACAAAAGGGGAGTGGGCTAAAAGAAAAATTTTAGTAAGAGATAAAATCTGGTACAATATGACTGAATTGATAGCAGCTGCGAAAGATTCAAAAGTCGGTACTTCGTTAGCCATTGTAAAACCAAAAGAGATTATTGATTTTGTTTGGGAATCCTGCGATAGGGAATGGGATAAGCAGAAAATGGATAAGGTCATAGCCAACAAAGCGCAGGGAAGCTTATTTGATGAAGCCGAAACCCGTTTGGTTTTTAAAGTTGTAAAGAAATTGCCGTATGACTTCTCATATATTTTTACCACCGAAGATGGTAAAAAAAGAACTATAATGATCGAAGACTGGGAACTCGGTGCATTATATTGGAACTGTTTAAAAGCTGCAAACGGCAGCGAAGAAATTGCTTGTCAGAAAGTGAAAGAAAAATACTTTAATGAAATGTGGAATAAGTGCGATTTGCATTTCTTTATGGGAACAACCAAGCAGTATCACAACGTAGGTCCTAATCCGTTTATTATCATTGGAACGTTTTATCCTCCAAAAACAGATACACAACAATTATCTTTCTTTTAGTTCAACTATATGAAACCAATCACCGAAGATAAGATAGAAACTTTCTCCATAGAAGTACTGCAATCTATTGGTTGGGAGTATGTGCATGGTTTGGCTATTGCACCCGGAGCGGAGCAGGCCGAAAGAGAAAATTTTGAGCAAATTATTCTTATTGACAGGCTTCGTAAAGCGGTTGCTATTTTAAATCCCGATATTCCACAAGATGCGCAGGAACAAGCCATTCAAAAGGTACTGCGCATTTACTCGCCCGAATTGTTGCACAACAACGAGACTTTTCATCAGCTATTGGTGGAGAAGGTAAAAATCCCATATCAGCAAAACGGTTTTGAACGCAGTTACGAAGTGGCATTGGTTGATTTTGAAAATCCATTGAATAATACATTTCTGTGTGTAAATCAATACACCATTGTCGAGAAAAATCAAAACAAACGCCCTGACATCTTATTGTTTGTAAACGGCATTCCGTTAGTAATTATCGAATTGAAAAATGCCAC
>CAYZQG010000234.1:0-2019 GCA_964480685.1 uncultured Lentimicrobiaceae bacterium | reverse complement strand
AATACTTGTTTGGTGGTTTCTAATGTCTTGTTCGGGAAAAAGCGATTTGTAAACGGCACTTGTCAAAATAACCGTTACAACTGCTTTTGCTGATTCCGATTTACTCAAAATTTCGCTTAAATAATTGGCAAGCGTTTTGTTTAAGTCAGATTTAATTTCGCTGTCCGAACCAACAATTTGCATTGATTCATTGTAAATCTGTTCCAAAAATTCTGTTGGCTCCATTCTATTTTTTTACGTTTAAAAGTTGTGCTTTAATTTGTTCCGCAACAGCTTTAATCATCGGAATTGCTACCGAATTTCCGATTTGTCTGTAAAGTTCTGATTTGTTGCTAAGCAATTTGAACTTGTTCGGAAAGCCCATAATTCTGTAACATTCTTCAATAGTAAGTTTTCTTACTTCGCCTTCGTGCCAAATCCAAAATCTGCCCGATGATTCTTGCGAAGGCAATGCAGGGTGAACTCCTTCGGTTGAATAAATTCTGTTAGGTTGTTTGTGAACTCTTGACAAATGTTCCGTTCCCGGTCTTACACCTGCTTTGCGAATAGTTTTATTTCTGTAACCTGCGAAAACCAAACCCGAATCTTGCATTTTTTGTTCTTCCAAAATGGTGTAAGGTTCTTCCAAATACTCAAATTCATTTTCCTTGTCCAAAAAGTTTTTGAGTGCTGGTTTCGCTTTTTTCTTGATTTTGGTAAAATCAAATTTCTTGTCTTTGTGTCCAATGATGATAATTCTTTCACGGTTTTGTGGTAAACCAAAATCCGAAGCGTTTAAAACCTTTTTAGAAACCGTGTAGCCCAATTCTTCCAAATGTTGAACAATGGTTGCTAATGTTCTCTTTTTGTCGTGATAAACCAAATGTTTTACATTTTCAAGGAAAACAACCTTTGGTTGATGTTTTTCTATGATTTCAAAAACGTGATAAATCAATGTTCCCCGAGTGTCTTCAAAACCTTTCATTTTCCCCGAAATGCTGAATGGTTGACACGGAAAACCTGCACAAAGAATATCGTGTTTTGGAACGATGTCGGTGTTTAGTTTTGTGATGTCGCCAAACGGCACTTCGCCAAAATTCAGTTCATACGCTCTTTGAGCGTGGTAGTTGAACTCTGATGAAAAAACACAATTTCCGCCAAGTTCTTGCATTGGAATACGGAAACCGCCAATTCCTGCAAACAAGTCAATGAATGTAAATTCGGGTTTTTCAGGTGCAGGAAAAGGAATGTCCCATTTTATGGGAAGCATTGCCTGTAATTCGGGTTCTGCAAAAATGCTTAATTCTTCGTAGATTTCATGAAAATATTCTTTGGCTCGTTTCTCGTAAGATTGAGAAACGCCATTTTTATGGTTGTGCAAATAGTGCGTGAAATACGCCAAATCTTCTGCGTTGCCGTTTAAGGTTTCAACTTTTAGTTTCTCTCTGAGTTTTGAATATTTAATCATAGTCTAAAAGTTTATTTTTCCTTGTTCAATATTTTTCATTCGCATATACTTTGCCTTTTCTTCGGCTGCTTTCAGAAGTTGTTTTGGTTCTTCTTGTGGATAAATGATTTCAGCGATTTTCTCGCTAAAATATTCGTGTTCCAACTGCTTTAAGTCAAGTTTGAAAACGTTTGAAAGTTTGGGTAAAACCTCAATCGGTACATTTCTTTTTCCGTTCTCAATTTTGGAAAGAGTGGATTGGTCAATGTCCAATGCAGCCGCAAGTTTGGTCAATGTCAAACCGTTGTCAGACCTAAGTCTGTGAATGTATTCTCCAAATGTTTCTTCCATTTTCTTGAAATTTTTACCTTGACAATTTTGGCAAAATTACAAAGGAATTCGGAAAGTCAGGTCAGAAACGAGAAGAAATTTGCTAACAATTTTGTGTTGTCCGTCTTGATTGGGCTTGGCTTGTTCGTTTTTGTCAGTCGGTTGATGTCTGTACGGAGGTCGCTTAGGGTGACGGCTAACTCATCTATATGTATGACCAAAATACACAAATATTTCATATTTGGGTAGGCTTGGTGTGGTTT
>CAYZQG010000233.1:0-2031 GCA_964480685.1 uncultured Lentimicrobiaceae bacterium | reverse complement strand
TTATTTAATAATGTGAGTTTTATTTTATGCCAATTTGTAAGAGTTATTCATTCCTATACTAGTTGATTATCAGATTGATTATATCAATTACATATTAATTTGTGTAAATTAATCATGGCTTACCGTCCATTGTTTGCTTGGTTAAAATAAAAAAATATACGTTTAATCACTTCAAAAGGTTGCTCAATCGGCAACCTTTTTTATTAGAAAATAATAGTACTTTTGCAACATAAAAATTCTTAAAGACTTTATATTATATAAAATAAAACTAAAATAAAAATGTATTTTTAGCAACGATAGTAGTTATTGCATCCATGTCTTTATCTATGGCTCAATTACCGACGTATGTTCCAACAGATAGTCTGAAAGGTTGATATCCGTTTAACGGCAATACCAATGATATAAGCGCGAAATACAACCATTTAACAAAATATGGAGCTGTATTCACGTATGATAGATTTAATAAGTATAATTTTTAAATTAAGCATTCGTTTAAAATATTAAATTTCTTTAGTAAGGATAAATAAGGTTACGTTAAATAATTTACGTATTGTAAATAAATCATTAATAATGTGATACTTTTATCCAAATCAAACATTTTTTTAATTTCGGCATATAAATTCAATAATTTCATGTACTTTTGTAGCAAAGAATCGGTATCTATGTGTCAAAAGTTAAAAATTTCATTATTCTTTGTTTTTATGGTAAGTATGCTGATAGCATGTAATAAAGATTCTTTTAAACCTATTAATAAAATTATTCCCGAAAAGATATTGGATGAAATTGCAAAACAAATTCCGCTTTACGAAGGCAATACACCCCCTACGTTAGAAGGAGATTATGTTATATCGCCATGTTATCTTTTATATTCATCCTTTTCGACGGAAAGTATGGATTCATTACCCGATTATTCCTTTACGTTATCGCTACAGAAGAAAAAAGACAGTACGAATTTTATTAAATTTGTGGGGGATAATAAATTATTACGCATTGATAGTTGCGAAAATGCGTGTTTGGTAGGTTCGGGCAGTAATTTTACAGCGTATTATTCGATAAAAGGCCAGCATTATTCGGGAATAACGTATAAAGCAGCATTAATTTTAAGCGGGACAAAATCTTCGGAAGGCTTGAAAAATTGCTATTTAGTACTTGTTTTATTGAATAAAAGTGTAGGAACTTCCGATACGTTATTAATGCCGGAAGGTTCATTTCGTATCATAAACGATGGAGATAACGTAGTAAAATACAAAGATACTTCCACAACAAAAAGTTGTAGAGAACTTCAAAAGAGTTTCTTACAACGATAAGTTAGACCCCTGTTAGTTATATTCTTTTAATGGAATTTCACCTTTTAACATTAATAAAACATTAAATGCCAAAGCATTCATTTCATCTTCGCCCGGAAAAGAATAAACGGGAGCCAAATGTTTTATTCTTGAGGTTATGTTTTCAACAAAAAGTTTTCCGTAAGCCAATCCACCGGTAAGTAAAATGGCATCTACTTTACCTTCCAAAACCGTGGAAGCGGCTCCGATTTCTTTTGCAATTTGGTAAGCCATTGCCAATTCATAAAATTCGGCTTCTTTATCGCCGGCTTTAATACGATTTTCGATTTCTAAGGCATCGTTCGTACCCAAATAAGCCACAAAACCACCTTTGCCAACCACCATTTTATTTAAATCGTCTTGGGTATATTTTCCGCTAAAACAAGATTTAATAACATCAATAACGGGTAAAGATCCGCTTCGTTCGGGAGAAAAAGGACCTTCGCCGTTTAATGCCTGATTAACATCTATAACCAAGCCTTTTTCATGAACACCTACACTAATTCCTCCTCCCATGTGGGCAACAATAAGGTTAAGGTCTTCATATTTTTTTCCAATTTGACGAGCATACATTCGAGCGATAGCTTTTTGATTGAGTGCATGAAAAATCGGTTTTCGTTCAAACAAAGGATGTCCAGATACTTTGGCAATGGCAATCATTTCATCTACTACAACAGGGTCGGCAATAAAGGAATCAACGTGTAGT
>CAYZQG010000232.1:0-2064 GCA_964480685.1 uncultured Lentimicrobiaceae bacterium | reverse complement strand
ACAATATCTACAGGATTAAAAAACTCGGAAGATTCAAGGCATTGTGATTGATCAGGCTCATTTAAATCAATTTCCGTGGTTTCTACAATTTGCAAAGAAATTTCTCCTCTTGAATTGACAATCCAAAACGGTCCCCCTCCGGGTTCGTTTTGACGTTTTACCATTCCACAAACACGAAGCGGACGATTCAATATGCGAAACAACATTTTTTGCTTTTCTTCAAAGCTTAACAACGTGTAATGTGATGGTAATTGTATATTTAATTTATCCTGAATAAAACGCTCTATACATGCCCATTGAGCATCTGTAACAATCCGATTTTCAAGTTCCTTTAGATATTCAAAACATTGACGTTGAATTTTCAATAATAGTACACATAGTAATTTTTTATAGTTAATTGTTTCTTTCTTACGCAAATCAGTAGTAACATTATCAATATTTTTAATAAAAACCACATCGGCATCGGTTTGTGATAGGTTTTCCAATAAGCTGCCATGACCACCCGGACGAAATTCAAGACTTCCGTTATTATTACGAAACAACTGATTATCTTCGGTTAAGGAAACAGTATTTGTTTTAGGAGATTGAAATGAAAATGAAATTTGATAATGAACATCATAGCGTTCTTCATATTTTCTCCTTACTTTATTATATAATTCTTCAAACAAAACTTTATGTTCAGGCGAAACGGTAAAATGCAGATAAACCGATCCGTCGGCATTTCGTGCATATTCACTTCCTTCAACTAAATGTTCTTCAAAAGCAGTACGTTGCTCTTCATCATACGCATGAAACAACAACAATCCTTTCGGTAGTGATGCGTAATTTAAACCCTCTTCGTATAATAATTCCTGAATAATGGGATTAAAATCACGTTTCTCCATTAAAGAATCTATCGAAATATGCTTTTGTTCAAACAAATATTTTAATTGATGATAAAAAGCACTTTTCTTTATTCCTTCCATAAAAATAAATCCCTGTTTTAATTCATGAATCTCCGTCGACTGTTGAAAAGAATATTTCTCTTGAAATATAAACAAATCTTTAAACATGCGAGTAGCAGCTCCGGAAGCAGGTACAAATTTAAGTAATTTTTTGTTTTTAATTTGTTCTTCAAATTCTGATATATAAGCAGTTATATCATTCTCAGAAAATGCCATGATACCTTTTCCAACAGTTGCCGGCTCCATTACCGAAACAAATAGATTGCCTCTTAAAAGGATTTCGGCTTGTTGTAAAACAGTATCAACATTCAAATCTAATGATTGAATTTGTTTTATATCATCATTGGTAAAAGTAAAATAAGGGTTCATGATTTTTTTTATTTATTCTTTTTTATTTTCAAAATATTGTTCGATTAAACGAGCAACATATTTTCCAAAAACATCAAATTCAATATTTATAAGCGTACCTATTTTAAAATTATGAAAATTGGTTACATCATACGTATAGGGAATAATTGCAACAGAGAATAAGCCTTTTTCAGAATCAACCACGGTTAAACTTACACCATTAACGGAAATAGAACCTTTGGGTACGGTGATATTTTCTTTTTGAGGTTCGTAGCTAAAATAATATCGCCAACTGCCGTTTTCATCCACGATTTTCACACATTGCGCGGTTTGGTCCACATGTCCTTGAACAATATGTCCATCGAAACGACCGTCCAATTTCATACTACGTTCCAAATTAACTTCATAGCCTTTATGCCACGTTGCGAGGTTGGTTTTAAGCAAGGTTTCTTGCATAGCCGTTACAACATATTGCCGTTTGTCTTTATCGATTTTTACAATGGTTAAGCAACATCCGTCATGGCTCATGCTTTGGTCGATTTTCAGTTCATTTATAAAATCCGTTTCGATTACAAAATGCACATTGGTGTTTTCGTGAATGATATCCACAACCTTTCCTGTTTTTTCAATTATTCCGGTAAACATACTTATCTTTTTTTAATATTATCTCACTAAAGTTATACTTCCTTCCAAATAACGCGTTCGAATGCCGTAAAGCGTGTTTTCTTTAACATCACAGGCATAATAATAAACACCTTCCACACATTTTTGT
>CAYZQG010000231.1:0-2088 GCA_964480685.1 uncultured Lentimicrobiaceae bacterium | reverse complement strand
CTCCTGTTTTAAAATTTGTATGTAAAGATAGTATTAAGCAAACAATTTTTCGATAACATCTGTATATCGTTCGTTCACTAATTTACGTTTTACTTTTAATGTAGGGGTAAGAATATCGGTTAATTGAGACCATTCATCGGAAATAAGTTCGAATTTTTTAATTTTTTCGGCTTCGCCAAAGAAAACATTGTATTTTTCGATTTCTTTTAACATACGTTGTTGGATTTTGGGATTTTTCACTATTTCTTTAGGAGTAGTAAACACTATTTCATGACGGTCGCACCATCCTTTAATAAAAGTGAAATCCGGAGAAATTAAAGCAGCAGCAAATTTTTGATTTTCACCTACTACAACAATATTTTCGATAAAGGGAGATTCTGAAAATTTTTCTTCAATCACCTGAGGATTAACATATTTACCAAACGAAGTTTTAAAAATAGATTTTAATCTACCTACCAACATCAATTGCCCTTTATCGGTAAACTTACCTAAATCACCGGTATGAAACCATCCGTCTTTATCAATTACTTCTCGCGTTAAGGCTTCGTCTTTATAGTAACCCATCATCACGTTATGACCGCGACAGATTACTTCACCATTTTCGGCAATTTCTACTTCTACACCACCTAATGGGAAACCGACCGTACCCACTTCTCTGCCATGTTTTGCACGACAACTAACCGCTAATACGGGTGAGGTTTCGGTTAGCCCGTAACCCTCAAAAACAGGCATTCCGATAGCTGAAAAGAAAGAAGCCAAACGTGGTTGAATACTCGCGGCACCTGAAACAACTATATCGAAATTTCCACCGATATTTTTTCGTATTTTACTATATACCAATTTATCTGCAATTTTATGTTTTTGATTAAACCACCAAGTACGATTACAATCTTGTAATTTATACTTTCTTGCCAAACGAATAGCCCAATAAAAAATCAATTTTTTAATTCCTTTTTGGTTTGATCCGGAGCTATATATTTTATCATAAATTTTTTCCAACATTCGTGGAACCGTCGACATCATAGTCGGTTTAATTTCCTTTATATTTTCGGCAATTGTTCCAAGATTCTGAGCATAATAAACCGACATTCCTAAATATTGATATAAGAACACTAACATACGTTCATAAGCATGACAAAGAGGTAAAAAGCTTAAGGCAATATTCGACCATTTTGCAGGCGTATGGCGTAGATTTATAACTTGTTGAATAATATTATTATGCGATAACATTACGCCTTTAGGTGTTCCTGTCGTCCCGGAGGTATACATTATTGTGGAACAATCCGTTGAATTTACTCTTTCTTTACGAAATGTTAATTCATCGGGATTAGGATTTTGTTCGCCTAATTCAATCATTTGAGCTAAATAAGGAAATCGTTCCCTATTAATAAAGGTATAAACCATGGTTAAATGAGGCGTATTAGGTAAAATATGATCAATTTTAGTCATTACTTCCAAGCCTTCAACAATCGCCAATTTTGCTTCACAATGATTTAAGATATATTGGTAATCCGCTTCACTGATAGTAGGATATACCGGCACGGTAATAGCACCTATCTGCATGATTGCCATATCCAACATATTCCATTCCGGACGATTTGTACTGATAATGGCTACTTTATCTCCGGGTTGAATCCCTAATTTCATTAAAGCAAAACTCAAATTATTGGTAATTTTCACATACTCTTGAATACTGAATTTCCTCCATGCGTCATTAAATTTTCCTGCCAAAGCTACTTCTTGATCCGGTTTATTTTCTAAATAATAATCAAGAATATCAAACAATCTTCTTACTTTCATTCGTGTTTTTTATTTATTATTTTTTATTAAAAAAATCTCCAATTATTCGAAATGTTCGGTTAAAATAATTTGTTATATTTTCTTTCTGCAACCCATTGTTTACAGGAAATGGATTTTCATGTTGATATAAATATGAAAAATCCATTTGTTCGACATTTTTTGCTGCAAATTTTGTTCCAACAGCAGCTTCAATTCCTTCAAATGACATAACCCTATCTTTACCAAGTGAAATAATTTTCATTCTTTCATCAAGGTTATTAAAAAAAAGATATCTTTCCGATTTATTAT
>CAYZQG010000230.1:0-2158 GCA_964480685.1 uncultured Lentimicrobiaceae bacterium | reverse complement strand
CCAATAATTTTAGACTGCAAAAATAGTATTTTTTTGAATAGAAAATTTAATTTTTAGGAATTTTTACTTTATCGCTTGTCGTATGAGCACTAATTTTTTTAGCAAATCCTCCAATTGGTTGAGTGGCAACATGGTAGTTTTATCGGAAAGGGCTTGATCGGGAAGAGGATGTGTTTCAAGAAAAATACCGTCAAATCCGGTAGCGATACCGGCTTTTGCCAAGGTTTCAATCAATGTACGTTTGCCTCCCGTTGTTCCCGATGCTTGATTGGGTTGTTGCAATGAATGTGTAACATCTAAAATAACAGGGCATTGATTTTTTTTCATTGCCTCAATTCCGCAAAAGTCCACTATTAAATCCTGATAGCCGAAAGTGGTTCCCCGCTCGGTAATCATGACGTTGTTGTTTCCGGCGGAACGGATTTTTTCTACTACAAATTGCATAGCTTCGGGCGAAACGAACTGTCCTTTTTTCACATTAACCGGTTTTCCTGTTTTAGCAGCTGCAAGCAACAAATCGGTTTGACGACAAAGAAAAGCCGGTATTTGCAACACATCCACATACTTAGCTGCTAAAATCGCATCCGCTTCAGTATGAACATCGGTTAGGACGGGAAGATGTAATTTTTCTTTTACCTCCGCTAACAATTCCAATCCTTTTTCATCACCAATCCCTGTAAAGGAATGAACACTCGAACGGTTAGCTTTGCGATACGAAGCCTTAAAAATAAAAGGAATTTCCAATTTATCGGTAATTTTTTGAATTTCAGAAGCTATGTCCAAAGACATGTTTTCATTTTCAATGACACATGGACCTGCAATCAGAAAAAAATTACCGGAAGAAGTGTGTTTTAAAAAAGGTATTTGTTGGGCTATGTTATTCATGATACGAAGTGTTTCGTTTTGATGTTATTGTTTATAAAAACGGGAAAAAGTTTAGTTTATTTTTCATATCTCGGTATCTGTTTCATGATAGGTATATTCTTCGGCAATATATTGATGGGGATATATTTCGGCATAGAGTTTTCGCACTTCTTTAACAATTATATCTCTCAGAATATCCATATTTTGATTTTTCTTTGCCGAAATAAAAACGGTAGGAACTCCTGTTTTTGCCATCCACGTATGGGTTAATTCCTGTAGGGAAATATTTTCTTTGGTACGCGGCGTTAAATCGGTTTCATCTTTTTCAATCCATGAGTAATTATCAATTTTATTAAACACCAGAATAACAGGTTTATTCGAAGCTTTTAATTCGTACAAGGTTTGTTCCACCACTTTTATCTGTTCTTCAAAATCAGAATGACTGATGTCAACCACATGCAAGAGCAAATGGGTTTCGCGAACCTCGTCCAAGGTGGACTTAAACGATTCGACTAAATGATGCGGTAATTTACGAATAAATCCTACGGTATCGGATAATAAAAATGGAACATTCTGATATACAACTTTCCGAACGGTAGTATCCAAGGTAGCAAACAATTTATTTTCGGCAAAAACTTCGGCATCGCTCAACAAATTCATCAGGGTGGACTTTCCAACGTTGGTATAACCCACCAAGGCAATCCGCACAAATTTACCTCTATTTTGACGTTGTGTTGTTTTTTGAACGTCAATTTTTTCTAATTTTTCTTTTAAAAACGAAATACGATTACGGATAATACGACGGTCGGTTTCGATTTCTTTTTCGCCCGGACCACGCATCCCGATACCTCCGCGTTGCTTTTCCAAGTGTGTCCACATACGCGTTAGTCGCGGTAAAAGGTATTCATATTGAGCCAATTCCACTTGAATTTTGGCATGTGCCGTTTGTGCTCGACTTGAAAAAATATCCAATATCAAACGGGTGCGATCTATTACTTTGCATTCGGGCAAAATACGTTCAATGTTACGAATTTGTGCCGTACTTAATTCATCATCAAACACAAGTGTTTTAATCTCATTTTCAATAACATATTCTTTTACTTCGTTCATTTTTCCGGAACCCAAATAGGTGCGGCTATCGGGATGCTCCAAATTTTGAAGAAATTGTTTTACCACCATTCCGCCTGCCGTGTCAACTAAAAAAGCCAACTCTTCCAAATATTCTTTTGTACGTTCTGCCGATTGATTGGCTGTTACCAAGCCTATTATTACCGTTAATTCTTTTGATTCCATA
>CAYZQG010000229.1:0-2158 GCA_964480685.1 uncultured Lentimicrobiaceae bacterium | reverse complement strand
ATGTTTTATTGTATTTTTAGAGCTTGAATTACCAAGTGATTAACTTTTAAAAAAACTGAATTATGGCTAACAAAAAATTAAGTAAAGAATATGACCTCGGAGAAGGAATATTCAAAACCAAATGCGATACTACGGTTGATTTAATGATACGTGATAATGTAGAATTTTTAAGCCGTGGTTGGGATGATGAAAAACGGGCAGCTTTTGCCAAACATATCAAAGATTATTTTGATATGCAAAGTGATGCTTTTTACGAAGGAGAAAAAATTTCATGCACTCAGGCCAAAGATGTTTCAAGAGTAACGTTGGAAAGGCCCTTAAGAACTTTGCTTAATATGGCCGAAAATAAATTTGGCGTTAATTCGGGCATGTATAAACAGTATGGAGGAGGTATTTCCAAGCTTAACGACAATCAGTTGGTGCACTATGCACGAAATGCGGCCAAAACGGCTGCTTCGCATCTTGCCGAGTTGGCAAGCGAAGGCTTAACCCAGCAAATGATTACGGATATAACGACATTTAACGAAGAATTTGACAAAGCCATCGACAAACAAATTGAAGCCATACGCAACCGCGAGAATATTACTTTTGAACGGGTGGTTGCCGGCAATGCACTATACCGTGAGCTTGTTAAAGTGTGCAATACCGGCAAGAGTATATGGTATGGCATCAACGAGGCAAAATACAACGATTATATTATTTATGATACGCCCGGCGGAAAAGCTTCGGGCGAAGGAAGCGGCACGGGTATACTTTCGGGTATAGTAACGGATGCGGCAACTAATGTTGCGCTGGCGTCGGCAACAATATCCTTAGCGGGAACCCAGATCGCCACCACCACCGACGGCGAGGGGGAATTTAATATCGATAACATCCCAGCAGGGATATACACCCTGAGTGTAACGGCTAATGGCTATCAGCCCTGGAGTATGGGGAATATTGAAATAAAGGACGAGGAACAGACAGAGGTGGAAGTGAAGATGGTGAAGTAAAATTACGAATTAAAAATTACGAATTACGATTTTAAAGACATTCCATGTTTAAAAAGGCAAATCAGGAACGGTTTGAATTTGCAAAAGCAATAGTAGTATTTAATGCAATCAAAACATGGAATGTCTATAAGCGATGAATTATAAATAATCCCGATTTTATCGGGAACAAACAAGCAAACAACTATCAACAAATAACTAAATTAAAAAGGAGAAACCGAAAATCCTTCATCCAAAGAGTAGGTAAATTTAAAATTAGTCAAATGAATAAATTGATACGCTTATGTTTTTTAGTGTTTTTACTTTTTGTATCAACGCACATTTTTGCTCAGATTAAATTGGGAGTAAAAGCTGGGATGAATATTAATGATATTCACCAAAATTTTAAAAATAGTGATGATAAAATTGCTACTAAAATGCGTTTAGGTTATAATTTGGGTGCAACTGTTGACTTCACTTTAACCAGGGCATTAAGTCTTCAATCGGGATTGTTTTTTACAAGTAAAGGTTGTAGTACAGATCTTAAAGATGGTTTAGGAGCCGGCGAATCAATTGATGGATACGTTAGAACCAAGATTAATTACCTTGAGATCCCGATTAATTTTGTTTATAAAATAAGTAAATTTCAGGTGCATGCCGGTCCCTATGT
Organism: uncultured Lentimicrobiaceae bacterium; assembly: GCA_964480685.1. Lineage (GTDB taxonomy): Bacteria > Bacteroidota > Bacteroidia > Bacteroidales > WCHB1-69 > UBA5266. The sequence goes on along the minus strand of CAYZQG010000229.1, from coordinate 520 downwards.
AGCAGTTGGGATAGGCGGGAAAGTCAAGTCTAATTATACATATAAAGACGATGATGGTTATAAAGAAATCGAAAAACATAACATAAAAATAAAACCGTTTTTTGGCAAAGTAGGAAAAGATGATTTGGACGGTGAAGAGGGCGCTTATAGTGCTTTAGATTATGGACTTAATTTTGGAGTAGGTTATCAGATAGGTCCTGTATTGGTTAACGCAGGCTATTCTCTGGGGTTGGGTAATATAAATCCAGGTTATGAAGGTGGATCTAATAGAAAAGATCTTAAAATGTCGAATCGGGTAATTGGACTTTCGGCAAGTTACTATTTTATAAAATAGATTGGCTAAAAAATAGCCAACCAATCACCATTTGCCAATGAATATAGCTCTTTTCCCGAGTTCTCGGGGAAAGAGTTATATTTGTCAACAATCGTCATTCGCCAATCATTAATCCTTTGATCCATTCCCTGGCATTCACAAAGGCTTCCACCCATGGAGAAACTTCATCGTTTTTCCGGTCAACGG
>CAYZQG010000228.1:308-2163 GCA_964480685.1 uncultured Lentimicrobiaceae bacterium | reverse complement strand
GCATCCAAACAAGCTGAAACAAACAAGATACATCGTCAATGGTCTGCAAACGAAAAAACAGCTATGGAAGCTGCCATCGGTATGTCGTATGCAGGTAAACGTTCCATCGTTTGCATGAAACATGTTGGATTAAATGTTGCTGCCGATGCTTTTATGAACTCCGCCATTACCGGTGCCAACGGTGGATTAATAGTCCTTGCTGCCGATGACCCAAGCATGCACTCCTCACAAAACGAACAAGATTCTCGCTATTACGGTCATTTTGCGATAATCCCTACGTTCGAACCTTCCAATCAACAAGAAGCTTACGATATGACCGTTACCGCATTCGATTTTTCCGAAAAGCATAAAGTCCCCGTACTGATGCGTATTAGCACCCGCTTGGCACACTCACGTTCAGGCGTAAACTGTCATTACACACGAGCTCAAAACGAATTAAAACTACCCGACAACCCAAAACAATTTATTCTTCTACCGGCTATTGCTCGCAAACAATACAATGAATTATTGGATAAACAAATCGACATTCGAAATGATATCGAAAAATCGCCATTCAATGTTTATATTGATGGACATGATAAAAGCATGGGTATCATTGCTTCGGGAATTGCTTTCAATTACCTCATGGAAAATTATCCCGACCGAAAATGCCCTTATCCGATTATTAAAATAACACAATATCCCCTACCCTTGAACCATATTAATAAAATGGCAGACGAATGCGAATCTATTATGGTGATGGAAGAAGGTTATCCCTTAATTGAAGACCAATTACGCGGATTATTAAACCGTGGTTTAATCGTTAAAGGACGTCTTGACGGTAGTTTACCACGTGTAGGCGAACTCAATACCAATGTTGTGGCTCGTGCTTTGGGATTACCCGATACACAAGGTGAATCCATTCCCGAAATTGTTGCTCCTCGCCCACCCGCATTATGTGTTGGTTGCCCACACATTGATTCTTACAATGCCTTAAACGAAGCTATTGCCCCTTATGGGAAAGGTCGTGTTTTCTCTGATATAGGTTGCTATACCTTAGGAGCTTTACCTCCTTACAACGCTATTTATGCCTGTGTCGACATGGGAGCTTCCATTACCATGGCAAAAGGTGCTTCCGATGCCGGTCTTAACCCCAGCGTGGCTGTAATTGGCGACTCTACATTCTGTCATTCGGGCATTACTTCCTTATTCGATTGTGTAATTGAAAATACACCCGTTACCGTATTTATTCTTGATAATTCGACTACCGGTATGACCGGTGGTCAAAAATCGCACGGTGTAGGTCGTTTAGAAAGTATTTGTTTGGGTTTAGGTGTTGAAAAAGAACACATCCGTATTTTAAAACCTTTAGCCAATCAACATCAAATCAATGTTGATATAATTGCCGAAGAACTAAAGTATCAAGGTATATCTGTGATCATTCCGCTTCGCGAATGTATTCAAACACTCAAACGCAGAATGAAAGAAAAAAAATAATTTGTTAATCCTTTAAAAAAGAAAATATAATGAATATAGACATCATATTAGCAGGAGTCGGCGGACAAGGTATTTTATCAATAGCCACTATTATAGGCAATACGGCAGTGAAACAAGGATTATTTTTAAAACAAGCCGAGGTACACGGTATGAGCCAACGCGGTGGTGACGTGCAATCACACTTACGTTTATCCGATCAAGAAATTGCTTCCGACCTTATCCCTATGGGAAAAGCCGACCTTATTATTTCGGTCGAACCGATGGAAGCTTTACGCTATTTACCTATGCTTAAACCCGATGGGTGGGTAATTACCAACACCAATCCTTTTATCAACATTCCCAATTATCCCGACCAACAACTATTAATGAAACGTATTGA
>CAYZQG010000228.1:0-298 GCA_964480685.1 uncultured Lentimicrobiaceae bacterium | reverse complement strand
GCAATTACCCCATAAAATTGCCATCGATGCCGATAAAATTGCGAAAGAATTAGGCTCGGCTCGCTCATCAAATATGGTTATGCTCGGTGCAACTTCACCTTTCCTACAACTTAACTTCTCGGACATCAAACAAACCGTTCACGATATTTTTATTCGTAAAGGTCAAGATGTTGTTGATGTAAACATTGCCTGTTTACATGCCGGAAGAGATTTCGCCATGCAAAAATAACGAACGCCTTAGAATCCATCCTTTATAAATTAAGGGTGGATTCTTTTTACCCTAGTATTCACTAAATTT
>CAYZQG010000227.1:0-2178 GCA_964480685.1 uncultured Lentimicrobiaceae bacterium | reverse complement strand
TACCAAATAGCCGCCTGTTTATCGGTTGCTAAAAACATAGCATCGCCTTCTTTAACATTAAATGCTTTGATAAAAGCAGGAATATGCGGTAAAGTACCGTTTACACGCCATTTACCCAACGAATGCGGGTCTTCTTTGGTGCGACGTAAGATTTCTTCGTTGCGGATATTGCCTGCCCATACACCGGCGTAAGCAATAAAAAAGCGTTGTTCGGCGGTAAAGCCGTCCATATCTTCTTTTACACCACCTTGTGCCTTAGCTTTTTGCAAAGCAACATACGATACATTCAATCCACCGTTGTCGGCAATATTTTCGCCCAAAGTAAATTTACCGTTGGCAAATGTGCCGGGTAATACTTCTATTTTATTAAAATGATCTACCAAAATTTGTGTACGAGCATCAAAGTTTTTACTGTCGGTTTTGGTCCACCAATCAACCAGGTTTCCAAATTTATCATAATTACGACCTTGATCATCAAAACCGTGTGTCATTTCATGTCCAATCACTACACCGATAGCTCCGTAATTAACAGCATCGTCGGCATGCATATCGAAGAAAGGAGGTTGCAGAATGGCTGCCGGAAAACAAATTTCGTTAGTTGACGGATTATAGTATGCATTAACGGTTTGCGGAGTCATTAACCACAAACTTTTATCTGCCGGTTTACCGATTTTATGTAATTGATATTCGTTTTCAAAACGGCTGGCACGCATGATATTGGCATAGTAGCTGTCTTTTTTGATTTGCAAAGAGCTATAATCTCTCCATTTGTCGGGATAACCTATTTTAACAACAATAGCACTTAATTTATCTTTGGCTTTGGTTTTGGTTTCATCGGTCATCCATGTGTTTTGCGAAATACGTTCGGCAAGCGCAGCCTGTAAGTTAGCCACCAACTTCAACATACGTTCTTTGGCTTCGGGGGGGAAATATTTTTCTACATACATTTGACCAACAGCTTCACCCAAACAACCGTCGACGGTCGAAACAACGCGTTTCCAACGGGGTTTCATTTCAGTTTTACCCGATAAGGTTTTACCGTAAAAATCGAAATCGGCACTTACAAAATCATCGCTCAAATAGGAAGCGGCACTTAGAACATATTGCATTGCCAAATAAGCTTTTATGGTATTGAAATCGGTAGTAGTTAATAGTTTATTTAAACCTTTGATGTATTCGGGTTGACCCACGTTAATACTGTCAATAGCAGCTAAATTTAATCCTTTTAAATAAACATTTACATCAATAGCCGGAATCATTTGTTGTAAATCGGCAATCGAAACATAATGAAATGTTTTATACGGGTCGCGTAATTCAATTTTATCCATATTTATTTTAGCCATTTGCGTTTCCAATGCCAATACGGCTTTGGCAGTAGCTTCTTCTTTGCCTTCGATTTTAGCCATTTTGTTGTAACCCGAAAGTTTCATCATGTTTACCAAAAGCACTACATATTGATCGCGAATGGCTTGAGTTTCTTTTTCTAAATAGTAATCACGGTCACCGATTCCCAAACCCGATTGCCACAACCAACCAATCACTTCGTTGCTGTTGGAGGGATTAGCTTCGGGAAAAAGACCGAAAAACGAAGCTGTTCCAATCAGATGCAAGTCAACTAATTTAGCGGTCAAATCTTTGATGGATTTCAGGTCATTTATGGCAGTCAAATCGGCTTGAATAGGACTTGCCCCTTGTTTTTGTAAGCCTGAGCTATCCATGCCTATATTATACAAATCGCCTATTTTCTGAGGAATAGAACTTTCTTTTTGTTTTTTGGCGGCGATGCCGGTAATCAACTCTTTTAATTGTTTTTGGTTTTCTTCACCCAATTTGTCAAAACTTCCGTAACGGGAATATTCACCTGTCAACGGATTAAGTTTCATCCAACCCCCACAGGCATATTGATAAAAATCCTGATTCGGTTTAACACTTGTGTCTAAATACGATTTATTGATACCCGAAGTTAACATAACTTTTTCTTTTTTTGTACAGGCAGTCATTACGACTATAAGACTTCCGATTATTAAAAAATACTTTCTTTTCATCCTTTATTTGATTTTAAATTATTTTTGCTTAACGCATTATATTACATATTATTTTTACTTTTTGCCAATTGATAATAAAAATTTGCCGAATCTTTCTGGTTCATTTGCCCGAACACATTGGCTTTTTCCATAT
>CAYZQG010000226.1:0-2205 GCA_964480685.1 uncultured Lentimicrobiaceae bacterium | reverse complement strand
TTATGTCGGTGCCGGGTTGGGTTGATACGCGTTCTTTTTCGTATTTACTTACCGTATTCGGTTATTTCATAGGCTATTTAATTGTTTCTTTTGTGTTGATGCCCGCTTATTATAAACTAAAACTTACTTCTATATACCAATACCTTGAAATACGATTCGGGTTTTGGGCACACAAAACAGGATCGTTTTATTTTCTGTTATCCAGGACGTTAGGAGCTTCGCTTCGGATGTTTTTGGTAATACTTGTGTTGCATGAATTTGTTTTTTCGTATTGGGGTTTCCGATTTGAATTTACCGTTTTATTGTTTTTACTTTTAATTTTAGCCTATACATTAAAAGGAGGTGTAAAAACCATCATTTGGACGGATACTTTACAAACCACCTTTATGTTGGGAGCTCTTGTTGTGAGTGTTATTTTGATTTGCAATACCATGGATATGAATTTCGGTGAAATGTTCAACACCATCAGGCACAGCCGTTATTCACAAATAATTTTCACCGATGCATCTTCTCGCCTTTGTTGGTGGAAACAAATTCTGGGAGGCATGTTTATCACTATAAGTATGACAGGCTTGGATCAAGAAATGATGCAAAAGAATTTAAGCTGTAAGAACATTCGTTCGGCACAAAAAAATATGTTCAGTTTCAGTGTTATTCTTATTTTTGTAAACTTTCTTTTTCTCTTTCTGGGAGCATCGCTGTATTTATATGCCAACGCAAATCATATTGTTGTCAAAGGAGATGAGTTGTTTTCAACGATAACCATCAATCATTTAAGCCCTTTAGCCGGCATTATTTTTATCATCGGCTTAATTTCAGCTTTATATCCGAGTGCCGACGGAGCACTTACTTCCTTAACCACAGCTTTCAGTGTTGATTTTTTAAATCTCGAAAAAAGGCAAGATTTTACCGAAAAAAAGAAAACCCGTATTCGGTATGCTATACACTCCTCTTTTGCGTTGCTTTTTGTGGGAATAATTATTTTTTACGAACATCATCGTTCTCCCTATCTTATTGATATATTGTTTCAAATTGCCAGCATTACCTATGGACCTTTGTTAGGACTTTTTGCTTTCGGATTGATTATGAAACGGAAACTCAACGATAAATTGGTGCCCTTAGTTTGCCTTCTTGCTCCGATAATTTGCTTTATTTTAAGTCATAATTCCAAAGAATGGTTTAATTACTCATTCGATTTTGAGTTATTGCTTTTAAACGGAATATTAACATTTACAGGACTATTCATCATCAGCAAAAAAAATACGCAAACTAACAAAAAAGATGTGTCGGTATCACAAGTATAAGAAAAGAAAATGTATTTTTGCAATTGAAAAATGTAAAGTATAAAAACGAAATCAAATGATAAAAAAAATCGGATTAACCCTCATTACCTTATGCCTGTTAAGTGCTTGTCATAATAAAAACAAAGATGCGAACAATTACAATCTCAGTGAACGAATTCTTCCGTGTTCTATCAGTTGTACCGACGAACGAAATGATTCGCTTCCGGTATTAACTAATGATTTAATGACACAATTAATTCCTCTACTAAAAAAAGCGGAAGGACATCCGGCTTTTCTATCCACTTCCTTTCCCGAAGAATGGGTAGCAGAATACCGCTTAGAGAATCTTTCATCCGATTTTGATATTTGGATAGTTTCCAACCAACAAGAAGTAACACATAAAGCCTTGGTAACTATTAAAAAAACCGAAAACGGATTTCAACTTATGGATGCTGTTGTCATTGCCTATAGTGCTGCCAATGAAGTAAAAGATAGTTTGGAAAGCGAAGAATGGACCTGTGCTATTGACAAAGACTACACGATAAAAGTACAAAAGAAATATGAGAAAATTTATTCCTCACTCACCGATACACTCATCCCCGACAACAAACAGCTTGCGATTGAAGACATCTATCATATTTCGTTGAACGGACTGATTTCATACGAACAACCGACCCATTTCGACACCGACTATATGGCAATTATCCAATTTGCCGATACATCGGAAATAGGTGTTACTTTAGATGAAGATTGGGTTTGGAATCGGATTCATATTCAAGAAGAAATTGAAGGGTATTCGATATTTTACGTAGATGCAACGAATCGTTTTGAAAATATTTCGATTTTAAACTATCAAGGGGACGAAGTAGATAAAATAAACATTACCAACTTTCTAACACGCTATTCGAAAGGGTATATTTTC
>CAYZQG010000225.1:0-2235 GCA_964480685.1 uncultured Lentimicrobiaceae bacterium | reverse complement strand
TGCGTTCGCGGCGAACTTTTTTCTCAGTTACTTCAACACCGCAACGGTCGCAAACGATTCCTTTATAACGGATACGTTTGTATTTACCGCAATGACATTCCCAGTCTTTAACCGGACCAAAAATTCGTTCACAAAACAAACCGTCGCGTTCTGCTTTGTAAGTGCGATAATTAATGGTTTCAGCTTTTGTTACTTCTCCTTTCGATTGTTCAAATATTGATTCGGGAGAGGCTAAACTTACTGTGATTTTTGAAAAATCTTTTCTTACATTTGTGTCTTTTCTGAAAGCCATGAGTTATATTTTTCTGTATATAAATTCAATAATTAAATAAAACATAGTATGGTATTTTATTCGAAGGTTATATTTAAACATAAACTTCGTAATTCATTTACCAATACATTAAACGATTCGGGTATGTTGGGTATGGGCATATTATCGCCTTTTACGATGGCTTCGTATGCTTTAGCTCTTCCAACGACGTCATCGGATTTAACGGTAAGGATTTCTTGTAAGATATTGGCTGCACCGAAAGCTTCGAGCGCCCATACTTCCATTTCACCAAAACGTTGCCCTCCGAATTGTGCTTTACCGCCAAGAGGTTGTTGTGTAATCAAGGAATAAGGTCCGATAGAACGAGCGTGCATCTTGTCATCAACAAGGTGGTGTAGCTTCATCATATAGATATAACCTACGGTAACTGCTTGTTCAAATCGTTCGCCCGTACCGCCGTCGTATAAATAAATACTACCGTTTTCGGGTAATCCGGCTTTGGCTAAATATTCGTTCACTTGATCCGTACTGGCACCGTCAAAAATGGGAGTTCCAAATTGAACGCCGAGTTTTTTTCCTGCCCAACCTAAAATAGTTTCGTAAATCTGACCGATGTTCATACGGGAAGGTACACCCAAGGGGTTTAATACGATATCAACCGGTGTGCCGTCTTCCATAAAAGGCATGTCTTCTTCACGAACAATGCGGGCAACAATACCTTTATTTCCATGACGTCCAGCCATCTTATCACCAATTTTTAATTTACGTTTGTTAGCTACATATACTTTTGCCATTTGTATAATTCCTGCCGGCAATTCGTCACCGATGGTAATGGCAAATTTCTTACGGGTATATTGTGCATTCAATATTCTAAGCTTTTCATTATAATTATATACCACTTGAGCTACCAAGTTGTTGACTTTATTATCCGTTGTCCAACCGGTTAAAACTACAGTGCTATAATCAACGGTACTCAATGCTTTTTGAGAAAATTTAGGTCCTTTAGGAATAAATACGTTTTTCGCATTATCACAAACACCATGGGATAATTTACCTTCTAGTATTTTGTATAGTTTGGTAATTAATTTTTCTTTTAAAGCATTGAATTCTCTTTCATAATGTACCTCAATATCTTTAATGTTATCTTTTTCTTTAATTTTTCCCTTACGGGTTTTTACCATACGTGAGAAAAGACGATTATCTAACACGATACCTTCCATCGAAGGGGGTGCTTTTAAGGAAGCATCTTTTACATCGCCGGCTTTATCGCCGAAGATAGCTCTTAATAATTTTTCTTCGGGAGTAGGATAAGACTCTCCCTTAGGAGTGATTTTCCCTATCAATATATCACCTTCTTTTACTAGGGCTCCAATACGAATAATACCGTTTTCATCAAGATCTTTAGTAACATCGGTACTAACATTGGGAATATCGTTGGTTAATTCTTCAATACCGCGTTTGGTATCTCTAACTTCCAATGTAAATTCTTCTATATGTAAGGATGTAAATACATCTTCTTTAACTACTTTTTCGGAAATAACGATAGCGTCTTCAAAGTTATATCCTTTCCAAGGCATAAAGGCAACCATTAAATTTCTTCCTAAAGCAAGTTCTCCTTCTTTGGTTCCGTAACCTTCGGTAAGAACTTGTCCTTTAAAAACTTTTTGTCCTTTTTTAACGATAGGTTGAATGTTAATGGATGTGCTTTGATTGGTACGTTGAAATTTAGTTAAATAATAAATTTTAACATTAGGGTCAAAACTAACCAATTCTTCTTTTTGGTTTCTGTCGTATTTAATTCGAATTTGTGCTGCATCTACATATTCTACTTCACCGTCGCCTTCGGCATAAATTTGAGAGCGAGAGCATTTAGCTACTTTTTCTTCAATGCCTGTTCCTACTATCGGGGCTTCCGATTTTAGCAAAGGTACGGCTTGACGCATCATGTTCGATCCCATCAATGC
>CAYZQG010000224.1:0-2255 GCA_964480685.1 uncultured Lentimicrobiaceae bacterium | reverse complement strand
GTCTATAAAAGGCGAGAAGCCGTCTTTCTCAGACAGCTTCTCTGTTAAAACTTTTAAACCAATGAAAAAAACTCTACTTCAATTAAGCCATTTTGTTTAATTTGACCATCAAACCTGATTTCAAATTAGCGGCTTTGTTTTTGTGTATCACACCTTTCTTTGCAGCTTTGTCAATTAAAGAAACTACTTCCGGCATCTTTGTTTTTAATTCTGATGCTTCATGTATATTTCTTGCTTTCTTCAGTGCGTTACGCATTGTTTTAGCCCAATAACGATTTTCTAAACGTCTTTTTTCGTTTTGTCTGATTCGTTTCAGTGCCGATTTATGATTTGCCATCCTTATTTATGTTTACAAAATTAAATTCTGAATTTTTAGGCTGCAAAAGTACAATTTTTTTTAATATATCCGAATGTTTTTTTTAATTTTACTGAAAATATTTTTTTTAAATATAAATTATTCATTTACATTATTCTAACATTAAACTCATATAAGGATTTCCCCAAACAAACGAAGAAAAACTCGAATGTAATGCTTCGTGTTTGTATCCAAGCAGTAAGTTGGTTAATAAATTAATATTTAAATCGAAATGGTGAGGGGGTAAAGGTGTATTCTCCATGTCTTTTTTTATACATTTACCGTTTATTAATCGGTAAAATCCGGAATTTTCTTTTATATTATTATCCACCAAACTGAATGTAGTTCTAATTTCGGTATGTGCTTTTGTATAGATGGTTAAGAGTTTTTCCGGATCAATTATACGTGCCATTCCTTTAGTGAACGGATGCGTCCCTTTTTCGTAGATTCCAACTATTTTAATTTCATACGTCGGATATTGTGTTGTCAGATGATGTAATAAAGCTTCTTTTGCTTTTTTATTGTCGGCAATTAGGTCTTTGATGATTAAGGTGTTGTTGACAGGAGTTGCAAAACACAGGGCGAGTATTTCTCCTTGAAGCTCGGCAGCTATTATGTGTCCGTTTTCAAGTTCGTAAAATGTAATAAGCGCATCAAAATCTTCTTTGCTTTTTTGAATACATAAATTTTGTTTGCTAAAATAATCGCTGTAATAGGTAAAGGCTTTTTCGGCTGATGAAATGTTTATTGGATTAATGCTATACCCGTTTAGAGAGGAATACCCTTGATTGGATTGTAGAATGGATTCGGAAAAAAGAAAGGTAATACTATATCCTAAACGTTCATAAAATGCAATTAACCAAGGCTCTTGGGGAATTAATACCGTTAAAGGTATTTGTTTTTTCTGCATTTCATAAAAAGCATAAGCTACTAATTTTTTCATAATTCCTTGATTTTGAAATTCAGGAAGTGTAGCGGCACCTGAGATATAGGCAACGGGAAGCAGGCTGCCATAAAATGAAAACGAATAGGGAAGCATTTGTAAACAAGCGACGGCTTTTCCGTTTTCCATCCAAACCAAGGTGTTTTCGTTCTTATATTTTTTCTCAAAATAGAATTCCGTAAAATCATACGTATCATCGGGAAAACATGTTTTCCAAATATGTTTTACGTCTTCTTTTAAATCATTATCGGCATAAATTATCATACATCTTCTTTGAGGGTTACTATATATTTTTTTAAAAGAAGGGTTGGATAATACGATAATTTTGCTTTACGAATACCGGGGTCGTTTACATCTTCTTCACGGTTAACATATTGATAGGATTGCATTTCATGCTCAACAAATTGTTGATTTATCATGGTATAAGCTCCGTGATATGCTTTTAGTGCTTTTTCAATATTTACCTCAAAAACGTAGTTGTTTAAAGCTTGCCCAAGCGTAAAAGCTATTACTTTTCCATCCACCCGTAAAACACCGCCTTTCATATCCATTTGACCGAAAAGATGTAAAGCTTTTTCTACGGCACAGTTTTCCATTTTAAGCATGCAATTATCTTTGATATAACATTCATTATCAATGCACCATTGTTTTTGCATCTCCAAACATTCCGGTATATCGCCAAGGCTTAACGGCGAATAGTTATAGGAGTAATATTTCTTAAATTGATTAATATGATTTCTTTTCGATTGATACTTTTTCCCTGTCAAATGCAGTAAATCACTAACATTATAAATATAATCAAACGCATCTCTTTTTTCTTCAAAATTGAATTGGTCGGGATACAAAGAATCTAATTTAAGTTTCATGTCTTCGGTGAGAAAAGCCATTTTAAAAGGATGATTGTTTGTTTTTGTATGGGCTATTATTTGATCCATGACCGGCTTGATAGCCCCCTTC
>CAYZQG010000223.1:0-2295 GCA_964480685.1 uncultured Lentimicrobiaceae bacterium | reverse complement strand
AATAGACCCTGATTACAAAGACTTTATTAATCCAATGGAAGCTCGTCGTATGGGGAAAATATTAAAACGAGCTTTAGCAACCTCCTTGAGTGTCGTCCGCAAAACAGGCATTGAACAACCCGATGCCATTATTACCGGAACAGGATTGGGATGTATTGAAAATACCGAAAAATTTCTTTCCGCTATGGTTCGCGACCATGAAATGTATTTGCAACCGACGTATTTCATGCAGTCAACCCACAATACTATTAGTTCACAAATAGCTTTACATTTAAAATGCAATAAATATAACACAACCTACGCTCAACGAGGTATCTCGTTTGAAAGCAGCTTGTTGGATGCTTTTTTACAATTTGAATTGGGTAAAATCGAAACGGCTTTGGTTGCCGGACACGATGAAATGACTCCCGATTATTTTATCTTACTTGATAAAATAAATTTTTGGAAACAAGGAGAAATCAACGAAGCAATTCTCCGTAAAAGCGATTCCTTCGGCTCGTTTGCCGGCGAAGCTTCAAGTTGTTTTATGTTGGAAAACAAAAAAACCGATTTATCGTTTTGCGAAATCAAAGGAGTGGATATTCTTTTTACGCCCTCGCTTGAACGACTCAACGAATCGATGAAAGAAATGCTTAGTAAACATAACTTACAATTAAACGATATAGATGTAGTTATGACCGGATTAAACGGCGATAAGAACAATGATGCCGTTTATCATCAATTCCAACAACATTTTTTTTCCAAAACACCCATGGCATGGTATAAACATCTTTTCGGTGAATCGTTTACCGCTACCGGTTTAGGAATGTATATTGCTGCCACTGCCATTCAAGAACAAATACTTCCTGCCGATTATCTTTTCAATAAAGAATTGCCCTTGAATGGAATTAAAAATATATTGATTTACAATCATTTTCAAAACAAAGATCATTCTCTTATTTTACTTTCATCATGTTAAAACTTATAAGCTTAATCATTGGACAAAGTGTGTTGTTGGTTGCATCGCAAACTTTTCTGAAGATGTCGGTAGAACTCTTCGGCAAATTCAGTTGGACATGGAATTTTTTTAAAACCGTTTTCACTACTTGGCAATTTGCCGCTTCGGGACTATGTGCCCTGCTTGCCATGCTAACCTGGATGTATGTGTTAAAACTCTATGATTTTAGCCTTGCTTATCCCTTGTTGGGAATCAGCTATCTTATCGGCTTGTTTTCCGCGTACTTTTTTTTGCACGAAGCCATTCCCCTCACTCGTTGGATAGGTGTAATTATTATAATGATTGGTGTTTATTTTGTGGCAAAGTAAATCAAGTGTTTAATTTTTAATTGAAATCTTCATCCATAATAATGAAATAATACCAAAAATAGTCTTTCTCTTTTTTTTGTGTTATCTTATAATTTTGATTTTCTATCATCCAAGAATTTTTATTAAAAAAACTATGCACGCTATCGGGTTGGGTTTGCAGGGGTCCATACCACGTTTTCAATAGTACGGTATCTTCTGAATACAAACATACCGAATCTTCCGATTGTAAATTCATTTTTAACAAATCAAAACCGTAATTATCTTCCGATGTAAAAAGTATTACATTAATGACAGGAATTCTTATTTTTTGTCTCCCTTTATCACGCGTTGGTATTTCCAATAAAACAACTTTATCCGAAGCATTATAAATTATAATTTCATGATTCGGTTCCGGTGATTCACATGCCGTTAGCAAAATTACCAGCATTAAACTTAAAACAATCTTTTTTTTGCTCATACTATAATATGTTTAATGTAAGTCAATTTCAGTAATAACAAAGGTATAATAATAGGTATCTTTTGTTCTTCGACAACCGGAACCATACGCTTCGGTTGTTATGGTCCACGAATTTTTATTAAAAAAATCGTGTGTACTTGCAGCTTCCGATCGTACAGGAGCATACCACGATTTCAACAATACGGTATCTGCCGAATAAACACTAACGGAATCTCCCGATTTGCAATGATATGTAATTAAATAAGTGCCATACATTACACCTGAAACATAAACCTTTTTGGTTTCTCCCGATATTAATTCTATTTTCTGTCGCCCTCTTTCTTTATTGGGGACTTCAACAACTATTTTTGAGTTACTTTCATTTTTAATACTCATTTCATGTGGATAATATTCCGATTCAAAAGAAAATGAAAATAAAATAAAAATTAAACTAAAAAAACCTATTTTTTTAAAACCCATACTTTGAAAATTTTTGAATGATAGCCGATGATTGATTATAATAATATTTTTGCAAATATATAATTTTTTTAAAA
>CAYZQG010000222.1:0-2315 GCA_964480685.1 uncultured Lentimicrobiaceae bacterium | reverse complement strand
AAATACATACTTCATAAATACCCGATTCAAATTCATTCGCTTCTTTTAGATCTTTCACAAAGCAATGCTGCAGAAGAAGTATGTACGTTTTGTTTGGAAAGAAATCTGTATATTGATGTATTAATTTGTAACGCAGGAATGTATATGGTTCAAAACCTTAACGATACACCTCCCGACCACGTACAAAAAATACTGAATCTACACGTGCTAAACCCTACTCTTTTGTGTCGTTATTTCGGCAAACAAATGAAAGAACGTCGCGACGGACATATCCTGCTTGTTTCCTCTTTGGCAGCCTTTACTCCTTTTCCAACACTATCCATGTATGCTGCATCGAAACGTTATCTACACCAATTTTCTCAATCATTACGCACTGAATTAAAACCGTATAAAGTATTCGTTACCGATTTATGCCCCGGAGGTGTCAGCACCGATTTCTTCCCGACAATAGGCGGATTTATCAAAATTGCAAGCAAACTCCACCTAATGATGGACGCTCAAACAGTAGCTTCAAAAAGTTTAAACGCCTTGTTTAAACATAAGAAAAAAATTACTCCCGGTTTTATTAATCGCTTACTGATTGCTTTTGCTCCGCTTATTCCGAGCGGAATCATTGTTTACCTGCGTAAGCACACTACTTTTTTTTCAAACCAAATGGAATAATCATGCAAAAAAACGCATTCATACCAATCCCTAATTCTTCCTCTATGGCATTGATAACCGGAGCCTCAAGCGGTATCGGATGGGAATATGCCAAACTTTTGGCATGCAAAGGATACGATATATTAATGGTTAGCAACCAAGCATCAATCCTTGACGAAAAAAGCAAAGTAATTGAGACCAAATATAACGTACACGCTATTCCTTTTTATGTAGACTTAACCGAAACTTCGGCAGCCGAAAAATTATTTTTCTTTTGTCAAGAAAACAATTTCACCATTGATATACTTATCAACAATGCCGGCATTTATTTTACGGGCGAAATATGTGAAACCGAAATCCAACAAATTGAAAATATGATTCGGCTACATGTAATTACGTTAAGTTTATTATGCCGATATTTTGGTGCCGAAATGCAACATCGAAAGAGAGGTTATATTTTAAACATGTCGTCTTTATCGGCATGGATGCCTTATCCTAACATTGCTCTGTATGCTTCTACCAAACGTTATATCAAGGCATTTTCACGTTCTTTGCGTACCGAATTGCTTCCTTACAACGTTTCGGTAAGTGTAATGACTCCCGGAGCGGTGAATACTCCTTTATTGCATTTAGCCCCGATATACAAAACACTTGCCTTACGTTTCGGTGTAATGCTTTCGCCCGAAAAAGTGGCTACGAAAGCCTTAAAAATCATGTTCCATCGCAAAGCTCGTTGCACACCGGGCATTCTAAACAAACTAAGCATTCCTTTCCTCCTATTGGCTCCCAACGATTTAGTTGCTTTTATTGAAAAGAAATTGGGGAAGGTGTTTCTGAAATAAACAAAATTATCAAATTAAATAAACCCATTATGAATTTTACAAAAATATTATATCATTAAAAAAACACCCCTTATGATTAAAAATGATTCATCTATTAATAATTCCATTTCAATAAAAATAGTTAAAATTATTTCACCCTAAAAATAAGGCAATTAATTAATACCGTCCTGCATGGAGTTAAGAAACTTCCGACCTCTGTGGTTAAAAAAAAGCGGAAAGCTAACAGCATATTTCGTTGTTTAACTTTTAACATTCAACAAAAAAACATCCAATCATCCCCCTGCATAACAATACACACAGCCGTGTCGGCAGGTGTTGTAGCTACCTATATCCTTACTTGGAATGCAAGCGCAAGCCGGGCGTTGCCCTTTATCTTTGTTGTTCTTACCCAATTCCCACTTTCCAAAAATAGTTTTGGCAGCTCCTATATATTTTATTAAAACTTCATCTTCGGGAAACAAACGCAGAATTAAAGCATCATCAATACATTTATTAGGTTGAATATCATAGTTTTTCAAATCAATTGTTTCGGCACAAGTAGCCAATTCGTACTGCCATGTATTATTCAATTTCTGCAAACCTTCGGCAAAAGTAAACATATCGTTTTCTGCAAATTCACGACACGAAATAGCTTGTTGTAATAAATGCTTTTTCACCTTACGATAATGTAGATCGGCAAAGCTGAAAACCAATTTTTCCGAATATCCTTGTAAAGCATCGCCTACTCTTTTCACTTTCGATAATAGGGTATCTACATCAACACTATCGCTCAACAACAACGGATCAAAACGCCAAACAACCTTTTCTTTTCCCAATTGTTTTACACAAGTT
>CAYZQG010000221.1:0-2371 GCA_964480685.1 uncultured Lentimicrobiaceae bacterium | reverse complement strand
AAAATTACTTAATTAGAAAATACAAAATTGATTTTTAAAGATTTTTACGAATAAAATTCAAGAAAAAATGATATTTTTATTTAATTTATAACTCACCATTTACAAATTTATTTATTAATTCGCCGGCAATGCTTCGGTTGGGTGGGTGATTGGGTAATTCCGTTCTTGAAAACCAAGCTGCATGAGCAATTTCTTTGTTATCAATTTGAATAGGTTGGTTTTCATCGGCTTCGGCAATAAAACCTATCATCATCGAACCCGAAAAGGGCCACGGTTGACTTTTATAATAGCGTATGTTTCGAATATTCAAACCGACTTCTTCTTTTACTTCACGAACAACGGCTTGTTCCAACGATTCGCCAACATCCACATAGCCTGCTACTAAAGAATAAAAATTATCGCGAAAATTGGTTCCTCGTGCCAATAATAATTTATCATCTGATAAAATGGCAACAATAATTGCCGGTGAAATACAAGGATATATAATTGTTTTACAAACAGGACATTCAACAGCTCTTTCATCTTGTTTGAGTTTAGTTTCACAGCCACAAGTACCGCAAAACCGATGTTGTTCGTACCAATTTTTAAGTTGAAATGCCAATAGGGTTATCCAATCGTTTTCTTTTCGGTAAAGCGAACGATAAGAGGTGATTTCATGATAAATGAATTTTATTTTATCTGTTTCAAATTCAGCTTGAACTAAAAAACAGGGTGCATCATTGAGTGAAAAAAGATAGATTCCTTCCTCTATAAAGATTTCAAAATCTTTCTTTTGTGGAATTTCGGGTTCTCTATCGCTTCGTTTCAACAGAAGCAGATTTTCTTTAAAACAAAAAACATAATCATTTTCATGTATATGCGTGATTTGTTTAAACGTATTGTCGAAATAATAGGGGGCAATGTCTTGAATCATATTGATTTTATAACCAGTTTACGTTTTTAATGGAGCGTTTTATTCCTCTGCGAAAGGTGTATTTCGGGTAACCTAAAATTAAAGAAGTAACAACTTCGTCTTCGGGTGATAACCCATACATTTTTCGTAATGCTTTGTCGCGATTGATAGCCGGAGGAACAATATCTATTATGCAGGCTCCCAAGCCAAGAGTATGTGCCGACAACATACCGTAAGTGGCAGCAATAACAATATCGCGGGTAATGTCTTCTTCGTTTTTATCGGCAAGAAAAAGAATGATACACGGTGCATTACGAAACAAAGTGTCTTCGCTGCCATTTTTTAAAGCAGGTAAACGATTGCTAAGCATAGGTAATAAATGATTTTCCAAAGTTTTAAATTGTTTGTTTCCAGCCGACTTTTTAACAATGAATTTCATCAATGGATTTTTCATCATGCGAACAAATCCATCATAAAAACGCACCATAATCGGTAACGATTGACGAATGAGGTCGGTATTTTGAACTACTATCAGCTTGTGTTTTAATGGCGGAAAACCCGGTGGAGCAAAGGTAATGGCATCTACAATTTTCTCTAACAGTTCTTTAGGAACAGGAATGTCTTTGAAATTTCGTATCGAACGACGTGAATGTATAATATTGAAAAAAGCGTTTTGAACATCCTCGGCTTGATATGAAGGTAGGTCGAAGAAGTCGGTATCGTATGATAAACCGCTTATGCTTATTGCTTTTGTGCTGCACATTGCCATACAATGTCCGCATCGTACACAAATATGCATACTTTCGGGTTTAGGGATAATTTGATTTTGCTCATCTTTAATGAAGATTTTATTCGGGCAAATTTCTACACAAAGCATACATTTTATACAAGTTGTAGAATCTATTTGAATAGTATTATTCATGTTATGTTATGTTAACTTTATATGATAAATTATTTTTTTTATTGTAAAACAAAAATACAATTTTCTCACACACAAACTGATGGTAATTAGCTAATGATGGTTTTTATTATTTTTTGAAGAATACGATTAAACGTATCCGGATTTTCAATCATCGGAAAATGACAAGTACCGTAAATAAACAGTAAAGTGGTATCGCCTTTGCCGAATTCGTGATATGCAATCTGATTGTTATTTATTTCAATTGATTTCATTTGCCCATTTTTTACATTGTTCGATTTTCGGCATATTATCAAACCCTTGATCTTTACCCATATTCGATAACATATTACAGGGAAAGTTGTTACACATTCCACAATGGTTATATTTTTTTTCTTCGCAACAGGATTTAACGCTGCAGGTTCCGCCCCAAAAGGGAACTTCCATATCGATGCATCCTTTGCAATGTACTTTTTCTTTGCGTTCACAAACACTACAGCAAACACCACATCTTGATTCAAACATATAATTAGTTTATTATTAAATAAGTAATAATTTTAAATTTTATCGGTCATTCTAAG
>CAYZQG010000220.1:0-2382 GCA_964480685.1 uncultured Lentimicrobiaceae bacterium | reverse complement strand
TGTTTATTTCGCTGATTGTTGCCATGCTCTTTATCCCCATTATCCAATATTCGTTTATAAAAACGGGATTGAGAAGCGATGAAAGTAAAAAACATTTAAGTGTAGTAATATCCGATTATATTCAAAAGTCATATAATAAAATTATAAATATAGCATTTCAATATCCGAAAACCACCATTGGTATTGCAATAGGAGCCTTTGTAATAGGAATTTTTATATTTAGCCAATTGCCCCAAAAAATGATGCCGAATACGGAACGAAATCAATTTGCCGTAGAAATATATCTACCTACCGGTACCCCTTTAACCATAACGGAAAAAGTTGCCGATTCGATGGAAAATATATTAAATAAAGATAAAAGAATTGTATCTATTACATCGTTTATCGGCACTTCTTCTCCCCGATTTCATACATGTTATGCTCCTAATTTTCCGGAAGAAAATTATGCTCAATTTATTGTCAATACCAAAAATTATAACAGCACTTTAGAAATATTAGATGAATACAGTAACACCTATTTAAATTATTTCCCAAGTGCTACGGTTCGGTTTAAGCAATTGGACTTTGTTATGGCTGCATTCCCGATAGAAGTACGACTAAAAGGAGATAATCTAACCGACTTATACAAAGCCAAAGATTTGATTGAAAATGAAATGAAAAATCGAAAAGAACTTATTTTTGTTCATTCCGATTACGGAGAAGAACAATCCGGTATTGCAGTTGATGTCAATAATATTGAAGCCAACAACTTAGGAATAAACAAAGTAGATATTTCCAATAATTTAGCCTTACGTTTCAGTAGCGGAATACCCATAACTACAGTATGGGAAGACGATTACTCCATGAATGTTGTATTAAAAGCAGTCAACGAAAAAAATCCCCAATTTTCAGATATTCCCAATGAATATATTTCTACCGTTGCCGGAACGGCAGTTCCTCTTCGACAAATAGCAACAACAAAAGCCGATTTCACTCCCGGACAAATTGTAAGACGAAACGGTCAATATTGTATCAGTTTATTAGCCGATGTAAAACGAGGTCATAATGTTGTAAAAACAACTGCCCTACTTAATGCGCAAATTAAACGAAAAGTTAAATTACCCGATTCTGTAGCTTTATATTGGGGTGGTGTTCGCGAGCAAGATGATACGTTGATTCCAATGATTATTTACGGGCTTATCATTGCTGTGGCGATTATATTTATGATTTTGGTTTTCCATTTTCGTAAAATAAATTTAGCATTACTAATTATGTGTAATGCTTTTTTATCCATTTTTGGAGGCTCCCTTGGCATATTAATAATGAATATGGAATATACATTAACTTCTGTTTTAGGATTGGTAGCTTTAATGGGAATTATTGTACGCAACGGTATTATCATGTATGATTACGCTGAAGATCAACGAATTCGTTTTCATAAAACCGCTTACGAAGCAGCCATGGAAGCCGGCAAACGTAGAATGCGTCCCATATTCTTAACCTCTTCGGCAGCTTCAATGGGTGTTATTCCAATGATTATCAGTAATAGTGCGTTGTGGTCGCCGATGGGTGTTGTTATTTGTTTCGGTACATGGTTATCCATGTTGTTTGTCGTTACGGTTTTACCGGTCAGTTATTGGCTTGTTTTTAAAAAATTAGATTCAAAAAACATATTATAAAAATATGAAGAAAGTTAATTTTTCACTTATATTTCTTTTATTAAACATATATATCTATGCTCAACAAGCATATACTCTTGATAGCTGCATTGCCTTAGCTTTAAAACACAACGTAAAAATAAAAAACGGATTATTATCCATTGATATGGCAAAACAAACAAAAAAAGAAGCCTTTACAAAATATTTTCCAAAAATAACAGGCACTTTTATTGGCTTTCAAGCACAAATGGAAGGTAGTTTACAAACAAGTTTGGATATTACCTTAGATGATTATATCGTACCATCAAATACCATGACAGTAGATTATTCTTTTATTAAAAAAGGATTTTCGACAGGTATTTCCGCTATTCAACCGGTTTTTGTAGGAGGACAAATCTTTTATGGTAATAAATTAGCCAATATCGGTTACAAAGTTGAAAAATTACAATTATGCCTTAGTCAAAATGAAATTAAACGCAAGGTAGAAGATTATTTTTGGCAAATTGTTTCTCTCGAAGAAAAGCTTAAAACCGTTAACACCCTCTCTTCACAATTGAATAATATATACAAAGATGCTGAGATATCGGTAAAAGCGGGCGTTATCAACAACAACGAATTTCTTAAAGTACAACTCAAACAACAAGAATTGTTAAGTGCGAAAATTAAAATCGAAAACGGTATACGCATGACTAAATCTGCATTACGACAATATACCGGTATTCAAGAAAGAGATTTTACTATTCTT
>CAYZQG010000219.1:0-2388 GCA_964480685.1 uncultured Lentimicrobiaceae bacterium | reverse complement strand
AGTTACGGCAGGCGGTTTATTTTTCCTTTTACGAAGTTTTTATTTTGTTGACAAAGCCGGGAAATTAATGGATTTAGAACGTTCTACCATTTATTTGGAACCCACTAAAGACGGACATATCGGTTTGAAATGGAAATTCTAATCTAACACTATGCATTTGTTTTACGCTCCCGATATCACCACTTCTATCTATACTCTTTCGCCGGAGGAATCGAAACATTGCACCAAAGCCATGCGGTTAAAAAAAGGCGATGCGATTCAACTTACCGATGGAAAAGGAAACCGCTATCAGGCAAACATCGTTGACGATTCAATGACAAAATGTATCGTTGAAATTATTGACATTCAAAAAGATAACAATCATCTCCCCTTTCACCTTCATATAGCTGTTGCTCCCACCAAAAACACCGACCGCTATGAATGGTTTGTAGAAAAAGCCGTCGAAATCGGCATTTCGGAAATTACAGCTTTGATATGTAAAAACTCCGAAAAAACTAACATGAAAGTCGAACGTATTGAACGGTTATGTATTGCAGCACTAAAACAATCGTTGCATTGCCTCTTGCCCGATTTTAATTCCGCTGTTTCTTTTGAAAAAACCGTTAAAGAAGCAAAAGAAAATCAGAAATTTATTGCCTATTGCGGAACCGATGAAAACCCCATCGAATTATTACAACATGTTTGTAAAAAAAATACCGACACCCTGATTTTAATTGGTCCCGAAGGCGATTTTACACCCCAAGAAGTAGCATTGGCAAAACAACACGGATTTATCCCCGTAAGTTTAGGGAAAAGTCGTTTACGAACCGAAACAGCCGCATTAGTTGCTTGTAATACTGTTCATTTCATAAATCAATAACATTCGGTTATCCTTTCCGAAACAGTAATTGTACCATTCTCTCTAAGAAACGTACATCTTCTTCATCAAAATCGTTGAGGGCACAACTATCCACATCTAAAACGGCAATTACTTTATTGTTTTTAAAAACAGGCACTACCACTTCTGAACGTGAAAGTGCACTGCATGCAATATGACCTTCAAAATTATTTACGTCGGGAACAATAATTGATTGAGCTTTTTCCCATGCCTTGCCGCAAACCCCTTTAGCCTTTGCAATGCGGGTACATGCTAATGACCCTTGAAAAGGACCCAACACCAATTCATTACCTTTAACCACATAAAAACCAATCCAAAAAAAACCAAATACTTCTTTCAATACTGCCGTAAAATTAGCCATGTTAGCAATCAAATCGGATTCGAGTTGAAATAACGCCTCCAATTGAGGCATTAATTCAGTATAACGTGTTAATTTATTAGAATCTTTTGTAAACACAATTGTTTCACTCATAAAGCATATTTCTTTTTATTTAACATACCTTCGACTTCCTGCAAAGATATAGCTTTTTTCCAAAAAAAACACATTATATGTTTTAATTTTTTCATCGAAAAGCACAAAAAATAACATTTTTTTTTGTACATTTGCAATTATTACAAAGACATCTATAATATACTATAAATAATTAAAATTTTATTGAAAATGAGTGGAATAAAATATGTTTATACGTTTGGCGGGAAAACTGCCGAAGGTAAAGCGGACTTGAAAAATCTTTTAGGTGGAAAAGGAGCAAATTTAGCAGAAATGTGCCTGTTAGGATTACCTGTTCCGGCAGGATTAACCATTACAACCGAATGTTGTACTGCCTATTATGCAAATAATTGCCAGCTTCCCGCTTCCTTAATGGAAGATGTGTGGGAAGGTATGAAAAATGTAGAAAATATCATGGGATTAAAATATGATGATGCTGAAAATCCATTACTTGTATCTTGTCGTTCAGGAGCTCGCAGTTCCATGCCCGGTATGATGGATACGGTGTTAAATATTGGATTAAGCTCGAAAACTATTCCCGGATTGATTAAAAAAACCAACAATCCGCGTTTTGTGTATGATTCCTACCGTCGTTTGATTATGATGTATGCCGATGTTGTTATGGAAAAATCGGAAGGCATTGAACCCAAAGACGGAAAAGGCATTCGTAAAATATTGGACGATATGTTGGACGACTTTAAACATTCCAAAAATTATAAATCGGATACCGAAATTACGGCAGAAGAATTGCTGCAATTATCCAATGCCTTCAAAATTAAAGTAAAAGAAGTATTAGGAACCGAATTCCCCGATAATGCCAAAGCACAATTAGAAGGCGGAATAAAAGCCGTTTTCAAAAGTTGGAACGGTAAAAAAGCCATCTCCTATCGCCGTATCGAAGGCATTCCCGATGAATGGGGAACTGCTGTCAACGTACAAGCTATGGTGTTTGGAAACATGGGAAATAATTCCGCTACCGGCGTTGCTTTTACCCGTAATCCGGCTACCGGCGAAAACCAAT
>CAYZQG010000218.1:0-2442 GCA_964480685.1 uncultured Lentimicrobiaceae bacterium | reverse complement strand
AATGAATAATAAAGTTCACAATCAAATAGTTAGTTTCATTTGGGGTATTGCCGATGATGTGCTGAGAGATGTTTTTGTACGGGGAAAATACCGAGATATTATATTACCGTTTACGGTTTTGAGGCGTTTGGACGCACTGCTTGTCCCGACAAAAGAAAAGGTACTTGAAGCTGTTGAATTTATGGAACAGCAAAAAATTGACGACCGTTCGGCTTTAAAATCTGTAACGGGTTATCCTTTTTGGAATACTTCAAAATTCACTTTTGAAAGTCTGTTAAACGATTCGGATAACATTGACAGCAACCTTGAGGTCTATTTAGACGGCTATAGTCCAAACGTTCAGGAGATAATAAGCAAATTCAAACTGAGAAATCAGCTTGAAACAATGAAAGAAAGCGAAATAACCTATTTGCTTATTGAAAAACTCGCATCAAAAGAAATCAACCTTAGCCCGAATGAGGCATTAAACGGCAAAGGCGAGAAAATGCCACCGCTGACCAATTTGGGTATGGGTTACGTTTTTGAGGAACTTATCCGAAAATTCAACGAGGAGAACAACGAAGAAGCTGGCGAACACTTTACGCCAAGAGAAATCATTAAATTGATGACTCACATCTTGTTCCTACCTGTAAAAGACCAAATTACAAAAGGGACTTATTTGATTTACGACCCTGCTTGCGGTAGCGGTGGTATGCTTACCGAGGCTGAAAACTTTGCCGAAGAAATAACAGGCCGAAAGGGCGGTTTTAATCTTTACGGACAAGAAGTAAACCCCGAAACGTATGCTATTTGTACTTCTGACATGCTAATAAAAGGCGATAAGCCTGAAAACATTGCCTTTGGTTCAACCCTTTCTAAAGATGGTTTTCCGAACCTGCATTTCGATTTTATGCTTTCGAATCCGCCTTATGGTAAAACATGGAAGTTGGACGAAAACGCCATTGTGGATAACCGAGGCAAAAAAGGGAGCGGAGAAAACAGCGAAAACATAAAAGACCCTCGCTTTCAGGTGGGTTTACCAACCATTTCCGACGGACAGTTATTGTTCCTGATGAACATGGTTAGCAAAATGAAACACAATACCGAATTGGGTAGCCGTATAGCAACGGTTCACAATGGTTCGGCTTTGTTTACTGGCGATGCTGGTGGAGGCGAAAGCGAAATCCGCAAACACATTATCGAGAATGATTGGTTAGACTGCATTATTGCTTTGCCCAAAAACATCTTTTACAATACGGGTATTCCAACTTATGTGTGGATTGTAAACAACCGAAAACCAGCCCACCGCAAAGGCAAGGTGCAATTAATCAACTCACTTGAACTGTATGTAAAACTTCGTAAAAATTTGGGCGACAAAAACTGTGAAATGAAAGCCGAACACATCAACCAAATTACACAGCTTTACCTTGATTTTACGGAATCGGACATTTCAAAAATATACCCCAATGAATACTTTGGCTACAACAAAATTACTGTTGAACGTCCGCTTCGTTTATCGGCTAAGTTTACCAAAGAAGCAGTTGAAACCTTGCGTTTCGATAAAAACATAGCGGAAGAAATGAGATGGGCGTACACCAAATTTGACGATGAAGTTTACACCAAATTAAAAGACCTGAAACCCGAAATTGAAAAGCACCTTGCCAAACACGAAATTAAACTTTCGGGAAGCGATAAAAAGAATTTGCTCAGTCAGGATTTTTGGAAAGCTCAAATAGATGTACTTAACGAAGCTAACAAACTGATGAATGCCATTGGTACGGAGCAATTCGATGATTTTAATACTTTCTCGGTGCTGTTTGCCGATACCATAAAAGACAAAAAGCTGAAACTCGACAATAAGGCGCAAAAGGCAATACTGAACGCCATTACATGGAAAAACGAGGATGCCGAACCTGTAATTAAGAAAACCGAAAAAGACGGTACAATTCTATACGAAGCCGACCCCGATTTGCGTGATACCGAAAATGTGCCGTTGGACGAGGATATTGAAACCTATTTTGAGCGTGAGGTATTACAACATGTGCCCGATGCGTGGATTGATCATAGCAAAACGGTAAAGGGCTACGAAATATCGTTTACCCGATATTTTTACAACTATGTACCGCCCCGAAGTATTGAGAAAATAACAGCTGAAATACTTCAATTAGAAAAAGAAACCGATGGCATTTTAAACGAAATAATTACCGATTAAATTATTTTAATTAACAAAAAGTGTAAGTTAAATTATGAATTCTAAGAAATGGACATTATCTTTGCCGATAAAAAATTAGAAAAATATGCGAATGATTTTAGCTTGGCACAACGTAAACTGGGGAACAATCAGGCTAATCTCTTGCATAAAAGACTTAACGATTTGTATGATGCGGAAAATTTTTCGGTTTTATTTGATTTACCAGGTCATCACCATCCATTAACCGAGAATAGGAGCGGTCAATGGGCATG
>CAYZQG010000217.1:0-2452 GCA_964480685.1 uncultured Lentimicrobiaceae bacterium | reverse complement strand
TATTTTTTATACATCAAGGAGCTTAAAAAATCTTTATGCAGCATTTCGTTTGCCATTTCGAGCAAATCGGAGGAGGTAATGGTTTCAATTTTTTTAATAAGACTTGGAATGGATTCGACTTCATTGTATAATAAATGATTTTTACCGATGGAAAGCATTTCGGTTAAATTCGATTCGTTGGTAATACAGGTTTGTCCGATAAGTTGTAGATGAGCCCGATGCAATTGCAAACTTCCTAATTTTTGCGTGCATAATTTGTGCATTTCTTTATAAATAAGTTCCAAAGTTTTATCTAAATTTTTAGCATCGGAAGCGGCATACACGCTAAACAAACCCACATCACTTAAGGCGGCATACGATGATTCGACGGTGTAAACATACCCGTTTTTTTCACGCACGGCAAGATTGAGTCGGGTGTTTAATCCCGGTCCGCCCAAGATATTGTTTAACAGAATTGCCGTTTGATTTTTCTTTTCGTTAAAATGCGGCAATGCTTGTCCGATTAAGGCATGGGATTGCATGCCGTGTTGTTTTTTTATTTCATGACGAACCGTAAAATAATTAAATGAAAGTCGTTGATAATTGCGACGGTTTTCGGGGATAATGCCCACATATTTTTCTGCTAACGTAATGCATTTGGTAAAGGGTACATTTCCCACAATAGCAATCACGATTTGGTCGGTGTGATAGGTACGCTGCATAAATTGTTCTATTTTTTGTTTGGTAAAACTTTTTACACTTGCTTTTGTCCCCAAAATATTTGTGCCGAGCGGATGACCGTCGAAAATAAGGTTTTCAAATTCATCGAAAATCAATTCCGACGGATTGTCTTTGTAGGATTTTATTTCTTCAATAACCACATCTTTTTCCGTATCAATATCTTTTTTGTGAAACGAAGAATGAAACATAATATCGGAAAGTAATTCTACGGCTCGTCCAAGGTAGGTATTAAGCACGGAGGCATAAAAGAAAGTTTCTTCTTTGGTGGTATAGGCGTTTAAATCGCCGCCTACATTTTCTAAATAGGATAAAACCTGATACGTGTTTCGTTTCCGTGTTCCTTTAAAAATGACATGTTCAATAAAATGAGCGATACCGTTTTCATCGTTTAATTCATCGCGTGTACCGGTATTCACCACAATGCCTACATGCGAAATGGGCGAATCTACCTGTTTATGAATCAGTTTAATTCCATTGTTTAGTTTATGATAATTATAAATTTCTTTTTCCATGTATGGGTATTAATATAATTTTATCCACTCAACGCTATTGCCTTGGTGTGTGAGAAAACGCATAAAGTCTTCACGACTGATTATGAGCGATGCCGTATTAATGCAAGGATGAAAACTTAGTTTTTCAGCCTTTTGTAACGATTCATCAATAAAGAGATGCACCTGTTTTTCGGTATCGTTAATCAAGCCGAAAGGAGTTACAGAACCGGGAGTTAGCCCTAAATTGCTATACAAACGATGCTCCGATGCAAAACTTAACTTGCCTTGATGCAACTGTTTTTCAATGGTATGTATGTCCATATCTTGATTACAATCCAAGATAACCAAGAAATGTTTGTTTCCTTTGTGATTTCTGAAAAACAAGTTTTTACAATGTTTGGCATCATGCCCTGCCCAGTATTGTTTGGCTATTTCGATAGTGGGTGCCGGCGGATGCTCAATGTATTGAAAGGCAATTTTCAATGTTTCCAACAAATGATATAGTCTCGGATCTCCGTTCATATATTTCTTTCTAAATGCGTCTTTTCCGTTAAATTTCTTTTCAAAAATTCTTTGTTGCAAAAGTACATAAAATCAATGAATAATGAGGAACCGAAAAGGAAAAATTATTAATGGGAAAAGGAAAATCCATTAGCTTTCAGCAAATGAGCATTTTCTATTTGTTGCTGTTGTTTTGCCAAGGCAATGGTTTGTGTTTTGCTGATGATTTCCTGACTTTTTACGCTAATTTTCTCCTAATTAATCCTTTTTCTCTTCTTTCGATATAAAACTAATTCAATACGCTCAATTCATATTCCATGTTGTATTTGTTGACAATAAGGCAGATGCGTTTCTAAGAAATCGGTTACTTTGTCTTGAGAATGAGAGGGATAGAAGAGATGTCCCGAAAATACAAAGTATCTTTGAAAAGATATTAAATATCCTTTCAAAGATGTTTAACATCTTTCAAATTATGTAAGACATCTTTTTATTTATGTAAAACATCTTTTTGACTTATAGAAAGGAAGTAGAAAAACAAAAAATTTCCAAATAATTATTCCCTTTTCCCCCTTTTATATTATTATTTCCATTACTTTTGCTAAACAATTTTATTAAAATATTATTAACCCAACACCCTGTTTATGAATAGAATTATACCTATTGGAAATGGATTTGATGTAGCTCACGATGTGGAAACTAGTGACAACCAGTTTATTGATGATCTTTGGCAAAAAAAAATA
>CAYZQG010000216.1:0-2505 GCA_964480685.1 uncultured Lentimicrobiaceae bacterium | reverse complement strand
ATTTTTTTTCATTTGCTAATTGTCCACACGCTGCGGCAATATCTTTTCCTTTGCTAAGTCGGAGGTTTACAAGTATATTTTTACTTTCTAAAAAGTCAACAAACGCTTTTACACGTTGTTTTTCACTATCTTTAAACTTAGCATAAGGATGTGGATTGTATTCAATGAGGTTGATCTTTACAGGAAATCGCTTGCAAAAAATTGCCAACATACGGGCATGTTCTACGCTGTCGTTTATTTTATCCAATAAAAGATATTCTATCGAAATGCGACTTTCCGTTTTTTGGAAATAATAAGCTAATGCATCTGAAATTAACGATAACGAATTTGTTTTGTTAATCGGCATCAATTCAGTTCGTTGACTATTATCTGCCGTATGCAGCGATAAGGCTAAATGAATTTTCACATTGTCATCTGCCAAGCGACGAATGCCATCTGCAATACCACAAGTCGACAAGGTGATTCTGTCTTTCGACATTCCCAAACCGGCAGAAGTAGAAACATATTCAATAGCTTTCATTACATTATCGTAATTTAACAAAGGTTCGCCCATGCCCATCCAAACAAGGTTTGTTATCGGATGCCCGAAATGTAATTTGCTTTCTTCGTTAGCAATAAATACTTGCTCATACATTTCATACGCATAAAGATTTCGC
Organism: uncultured Lentimicrobiaceae bacterium; assembly: GCA_964480685.1. Lineage (GTDB taxonomy): Bacteria > Bacteroidota > Bacteroidia > Bacteroidales > WCHB1-69 > UBA5266. The sequence continues at coordinate 1,849 of CAYZQG010000216.1, read as the reverse complement.
GTAAACCCCAGATTTGCCGTAGCACAAAAAAGGCAAGCCAAGCCACAACCAACCTGTGATGAAACACAAACCGTTGAGCGATTTCGAGAAGGAATAAGCACGGTTTCAATAATATTTCCATCGGCTAATTGGAACGCATATTTTATACTTCCATCCGTACTTAATTGTTTTTCGATAATATTTAGTTTATATAATGAAAAATCTTGTTTCATTGCCTCGCGTAAGGCAAGGGGAAGGTTCATCATGTCGTCGAAAGAAGCAGCATTTTTTTTCCATAGCCATTCCGAAATCTGTTTTGCTCGAAAACTTTTTTCAAAATGAGCAACTAACCAATTGGATAGTTGCTCCATATTTTGTGTTCTTATATCGTTCATGGGTAGTAACCCCAATGGATTATCCTTTATAGAAAGGCATTTTAACTACAACAGCTCTCAATGCTTTGTCGCGAATAACTACAAAAATTTCGTTCCCTAATTTAGCATTTTCGGCTTTTATTAAAGCGGTACCTACCGATTTGTTGAGCGAAGGTCCAAAAGTTCCCGAACAAACATGTCCGATTTTGTTTCCTTTATCATCTACAATTTCATATCCTTGACGAGGAATACCACGATCAATCATTTCAAAACCGATAACTTTACGGCTAACACCTTCTTGTTTTTGTTTGAGTAAAGCAGCTTTGTTAATGAAATTTTTGTGATCGGCAAATTTGGTTATCCAACCCAATCCGGCTTCAATAGGCGAAGTGGTATCGTTGATTTCATGTCCGTATAAGCAATATCCCATTTCAAGACGTAATGTATCGCGAGCTCCTAATCCTATGGGTTTTATGCCAAATTCTTTTCCTGCTTCATAAACGGCATCCCATATTTTAAATGCATCTTCGTGTTTAAAATAAATTTCGCATCCACCCGAACCCGTATAACCTGTTGTTGATAATAAAATGTTTGGAATACCGGCAAAAGTTAAATACTTAAAAGTATAATATTCCATATCTTCAATAGGTTCATCGGATAATTTTTGCATGGCTTTTAATGCCAATGGACCTTGCACAGCTAATTGAGATGTTTCATCGGAAGCATTATATAAATCGGCTCCGAATTTTTTATTTTGTTCTACCAACCAATTCCAATCTTTTTCGATATTGGAAGCGTTTACCACCAATAAATAATAATCTTCTTTGATGCGATAGGTTAAAAAATCGTCCACAATTCCGCCGGTTTCGTTAGGGAAACAACAATATTGAACTTTTCCATCTACCAACGCAGCCGTATCGTTCGACGATACCCATTGTACAAATTCCAACGCTTTTGGACCTTTTACATAAATTTCTCCCATGTGTGAAACATCAAAAACACCTACTGCTTTTCGTACATGTTCATGCTCTATCACCAATCCTTCATATTGCACAGGCATATAAAATCCTGCAAATTCTACCATCTTTCCACCAATTTCTTCATGCTTTTTAGCAAACACCGTATATTTCATATATCTAATATTTAATTTATTGTAAATTATTTTCAGTCCATTTTATAATTTTGCAAACTTACATTTTTTTTAAATGCAACAGGAGGGTTTATTTTATCTTTATCGATTTTCAAATGTTTTATATTTATTTTCGATTTTCTTAAAATTTTTTATAGAAGAAAACGTTGTAGTAGCATTAATTAGAAATTAAAAAAATTTAAATTTAAAATATTCGAATATGAAAAGATTATTTATCATTTGTGCAGTGCTTCTTTCATTTGGAGCATATTCGCAAAAATTTAGTTGGTCTCAGGATTATAAAATTGAAGACGATAATTCTATTTATGAATATATTGGCACAATTGAACAGACACACTATTATTCA
>CAYZQG010000215.1:0-2506 GCA_964480685.1 uncultured Lentimicrobiaceae bacterium | reverse complement strand
AAAAAGCGTTCGATACGATTTTTTACCGTTTCAAAACGATTAAAGCCCGGAATTCCAAACCCGTTGGTTGAAATAAATAAACCACCTAAAAAAACTAAAACAATAACACTTAAAAAAAATATTTTTTTCTTTAATTGCGAAACAAATAACATCACAAAACAAGTAGCAAAAAGAATAATACTGGTTGATACATTTTGAGTCATCATAAGTACGGTAATAAGTAAAATAGCGCCGAGTAAGGGTAAAAAACGATGTCTAATATCATTTATTTCATCCCCCCACTTGGCAAGAATTTGTGCCAAAAAAACCAATACCCAAAATTCGACCAAGTAAAAAGTTTGAATACCAAATAATTCACGTTTTGCTTCATTGCTTTCTTGTCCGAAAGCAATGGTTGCAATTAATAAAATAATACCGATAGCAATTCCGATTTTTGAAAATCTTCCAAACCATCGGAAATCAATCAAATGTACAATATACATCAATATAAAACCCAAAAGTAAATTAAATCCGTGTGAACGAAAATAAAATAGAAAATTTTGTTTCATCAAATCGTTCGATAAACCTGAAGCAGCACTGTAAATCACAATCATCGAGGAGATACTTAGAAAAGTAACTATAATCCAGATAATTTTATCACCTTCAAACTTACCGATAATATTACGAATATTCAATTGTATATAGATTTAAAGTTGAGCAATTGCTTTTTTAAATTGCATTCCCGATTCCTGATAGTTTTCATTCCATTGACAAGCAGGCGAAAAAAGAACAATTTCATTCGGTTCTGCCGAATAAAAGGCTGTTAAAACCGCTTCTTCCATATTTTTTCGTTCATAAATAGTAGATACTATAGATGAAAATGAATTGATTACATGTTGATTATTATTTCCGACACAAATAATAGCTTTCACTTTTTGCGATACATAATCAAGCAATTCGCTATAATCTGTTTCAATATTTTTCCCTCCGGTTATCCAGATGGCTTTTTGTTTTATTGTTTCAAAAGTATAATAAGTAGCATTGATCGAAGTTGCTTTAGCATCATTAATAAAGGTAATGCCTTGAAATTTTGTTACGGTTTCAAGTCTGTGTTCATCTTTATCAAACCGATTTAATATAGCGTGTAAATTTTTATTTCTTACATATATTAAATTATTTTCGTATACATTACCTACTGTTTGTGTTTGTTTTGATAATAATTCTTCTATATTCATATTTATAATATTTTTGATTAACGTATTTTAAGAGTTATAACTGTTAAAACAGCCAATATGATTCCAACAATAAAGAATCTTTGTACTATTTTAGCTTCATGCCATCCTTTTTTCTGATAATGATGATGAATAGGTGCCATCAAGAATAAGCGTTTCCCTTCACCATACTTCTTTTTAGTATATTTAAAATAAGATACTTGCAACATAACCGAAAGGCTTTGAACAAAAAATATTCCGCATAGAATCGGAATCAGCAATTCTTTACGAATAATTACGGCAAAAACGGCAATAATACCACCCAATGCTAATGAACCGGTATCGCCCATAAATACTTGTGCCGGATAACAATTCCACCAATAAAATCCCAGACAAGCTCCAATAAGTGCTCCGGTAAAAATCATTAATTCACCGGTATCCGGAATATACATGATATTTAAATAGTCGGCAAAAACAGTATTGCCGGATACATACGCCAAAACCCCCAATGTTGCTCCAATAATTGCCGTTGTAGAAATTGCCAACCCATCCAAACCATCGGTAAGATTAGCTCCATTACTTACGGCAACAATTATAAAGATTATAATCGGAATATAAATTAACCATGTCCACTTTTCGTAACCTTTTCCTAACCATTTTAATAGTATTGAATAATCAAATTCATTATTTTTTACAAAGGGAATAGTTGTCTTGGTTGATTTTGTTGATTCAACACATTCATAAGCATTTGTTCCTTTTGCCGAACTGTTTTCCACTTGAAAAACCGATTCGGTTTGTACAAAATTTGTAGTATCACATTTTTCTTTAATGACTACATCGGGATGAAAAAATAAAACCAATGCAACAATTAATCCGAGAATAGATTGCCCAATTAATTTCATTTTTGAGGACATTCCTTGTTTGTTTTTCTTAAATACTTTGATGTAATCATCTATAAAACCCAACAACCCTAACCAAACAGTGGTGAAAATCATTAGTAATATATAAATATTATTGAGCTTATTAAATAATAGAACGGAAATTAAGATGCTTGATAAGATAATAATACCTCCCATGGTAGGCGTTCCTTTTTTCTCCATTTGGCCGGCTAAGCCTAAATTTCGAATGCTTTCTCCAATTTGTTTTTTTTGTAAAAACCGAATCACATATTTACCGATTATCATGGATAAAAACAACGATAATAAGGTGGACAATGCCATTCGAAACGAAATATAATGAAACATCCCTGCTCCGGGGAAATCGTATGATTTGTCTAACCAATTAAATAAATTATATAACATAACTCGAATTTTAAT
>CAYZQG010000214.1:0-2578 GCA_964480685.1 uncultured Lentimicrobiaceae bacterium | reverse complement strand
CCCGGCTCTTCACAATTCTTTGTTTCGTTGGAAGACGATTTGATGCGTTTGTTCGGCTCCGACCGTATTGCCAAAGTAATGGACCGTCTCGGTTTTAAAGAAGGCGAAGTTATTCAACATAACATGATTTCCAATTCCATCGAAAGAGCACAGAAAAAAGTAGAAGAAAACAACTTCGGTATTCGTAAACGTTTGCTCGAATACGACGATGTAATGAACAAACAACGCGAAAGCATTTACAAAAAACGTCGCAATGCTCTTTATGGCGATCGCTTGGAATTGGATATTTCGGAAATGTTTCGCAATATGTGTTCTTTCTTGGCTTCCAATTATCAAGAATCACGCGACTTTGAAGGTTTTGAACGAGCAACTATTTCTATTTTAGGCTGCGAAAGCCCTATTGATGAAGCCCAATTCTATCAACAGAAAGAAAATGAAATTGCCGACAAACTCTATGATTTGGCTTACACAAATTATAAAATCCGTATTTTAAAAATGTCGGAGAAAGCTATGCCCATCGTTCATTCGGTTTTTGAAAGAGAAGGTCATCGCTATGAAAATATCGCCATCCCGATTACAGATGGAAAGAAAACCTTGCAAATTATCGCTAATTTAAAACGTTGTATTGAAAATGGTGCTCGAGAAGTAGCTTTAACGATTGAGAAAAATTTAACCCTTGCCATTATTGATGATGCTTGGAAAGACCATTTACGCGAAATGGATGATTTAAAACAATCGGTTCAAAATGCTTCGTATGAACAAAAAGATCCCTTGTTAATCTATAAGTTCGAATCCTACGATTTGTTCTCAAAAATGGTTACCGATGTTTATAAAGAGGTCGTTTCCTTTCTTAATAACGGTCAAATCCCAATTCGGGAACCTCAAAATGTAAAAGAAGCTAAATTGCCTTCGGCTGATACGAATAAATTAAAAACAGGTAGAGAAGAAGTGGCTGCTCAACAAACTTCTCAGCCTCAAATAACCCAACCGATTAAAGTTGAAAAGAAAGTCGGACGAAACGAACCTTGTCCTTGCGGAAGCGGAAAAAAATATAAAAACTGTCACGGCAGAGAATAAACGGCCATGAATAAAAAAGCTATTCTTTCCGTAACCAACGACTTGTTTACCGATCCAAGAGTAGATAAAGTTTGCCATACCTTGTGTTCCATAGGCTATGATGTATTGTTGGTAGGACGTACTTATCGAAAGTCACCCACCTTAGCTCCCCGAATTTATCAAACCAAACGATTGCATTTGTTGTTTCGAAAAGGTGCCTTTTTTTATGCCGAATTTAATCTCCGATTATTCTTTTTTCTTTTATTTCAAAAATGCGATGTGTTAGTCGCTAATGATTTAGATACATTACTCCCGAATTTTTTAGTCGGTAAATTACGTAATAAAAAATTGGTCTACGATAGTCATGAATACTTCTGCGGGATTTTAGAAATCAAAGACCGACCTTTTGTTCGCAAAGCATGGCATGCCATTGAAAAATTTTGTTTCCCGAAATTAAAACATGTTATTACTGTATCTCAATCAATTGCTGAACAGTACAAAAAAGAATATGGCATAGATGTTAAGGTGGTTCGAAATATTCCCTTTCATTCAAAACCAATGATAAACGAAACAAAAAAATCATTGGGATTGCCCGATAACAAAACCATTATTATCTTACAAGGAAATGCTATTCATCGCGATAGAGGAGGAGAAGAATTGATGGAAGCTATGCCTTTAATCGAAAACGCATTTCTAGTGATTGTAGGTAATGGAGATGTTCTTCCTTTTTTGAAACAACGATCCAAAGAACTTAATTTGATGGAAACAGTGAAGTTTGTTGACCGATTGGAATCCGATAAGTTGTTTAATTATACTTATTTAGCTGATATTGGAATTGCTTTTGATAAGGATGTAAGCTTAAATCATCATTTCAGTTTACCCAATAAAATCTTTGATTATATAAAAGCCGAAACACCGTATTTATGTACCAATTTACCCGAACGTAAACTTATTACTGAAAAATATGACGTTGGGATCGTTTTAGATAATCTTAATCCTCAAACCATTGCCGATGCCATTCATAGTTTGATGAGTGACAAAGAAAAATACCTTCAATACAAAGAAAATTGTAAAAAGGCAGCTTTTGAATTGACCTGGGAGAATGAAGAAAAAGTATTGAGAAATATATATGTAAACCTATAATTCATCTTTTATTTTTTTTTTTATAATCCGAATCGAGAAACGATAGCGAAATTAACGGATTTTTTGTATATTTGCAAATCGTATTTTAGAAATTAATTTAATCATAATATATTAAAAATTAAAAGTTTATAGGTGATGAAAAAATATTTTTTAGTTAGTTTGATCTTGGTTTTTGTTAAAATAGCAGTTTGCACACCCATTGATACGAATTTGGCAAAACAAGTCGGGAAAACATTTTATTATACAGTAAATCAAGTTCAAAATCAGAAAAGTATTTCCGAATCATACTTAGTTTATCAAGGTCGTTCGTTGCAAAAAAGTGGAGATCAATATACATATTTCTATGTTTTTAATATGAATGAGCAGGGATTTATTATCG
>CAYZQG010000213.1:0-2595 GCA_964480685.1 uncultured Lentimicrobiaceae bacterium | reverse complement strand
AGCTTCCGCAACAGCGCTTTACGCAAAAACAGGAGAAAAGAGGCGAAGGGCGGGTGACGAGAGGCGAAGGGCAAGGGACAGGGGACGAAGGGCAAGATGGGATTCGGAATGATGAAGTGAATTTGGAAATAATGCAAAGCGGGAATTAACATTTTGAGCAAAGCGGAAGATTTTATCATGGGAAAATCCGGGGGAATGTGTAATTTTGTAGAAGAAAAATAGGTAAACGATGTTAAAAGAGGAAATGGATTTACTAACGATTAAAGAAGCTGCTGAATGGGCTGTTAATTACCTAAATAAAACAGTTACCACTTCCAATATTTCTTATCTGATTCAATATGGTAGAATAAAAAAGATCGAGAATAATGGGTTAACTCAAGTATCCAAAAAAGAGCTAAACGATTATTATAAATCGTATAACGGCACAAAAGAAATTATATGGAAAGATCAACTTGGTGTTGACTTAAACTGGGCGTTATCATTTGATCAATATACCGAAGCTGAAACAACTAAACATGTACATCGGCTTCACCCATACAAAGGTAAATTTATTCCTCAATTGGTTGAATATTTTTTGGATAATCATACAGACAATTTTAAGAAAGATGTATTTTTCAAAAAAGGAGATATTGTTCTTGACCCGTTTTCGGGCAGCGGTACTACCATGGTTCAATCTAACGAATTGGGATTACATGCTATTGGAATTGACATCTCTGAATTTAATGCTCTCATCAGCAATTGTAAAATTCTAAAATATAACCTGACTGATGTTAATCTTGAAATAAACAGGATAACCCTTGTATTAAAAGAATTTTTATCAAAATCGCACACTCTTGAATTTGAGGAACATCTTTTAAAAGTACTGTATGATTTCAATAATAAATACTTTCCTGTTCCCGAATTTAAATATAGAGTAGCACGTAAAGAGATTGACGGAGAACAATACGGACAGGAAAAGGCAAAGGAATTTTTGCCAATTTATGAAAATTTGGTTAAAGAATACCAAATTAAATTACGACAGGATAAACATCAAACTTTTCTGGATAAATGGTTTTCAGAGCAAGTACGCAATGAAATTGATGTAGTATTTGAAGAAATTAAAAAAATTACCAATCCTCAAACTAAGAGAATTATTTCCCTTATTTTAAGCCGAACTATGCGCTCATGCAGAGCAACTACCCATTCGGACTTAGCTACTCTTGTTGAACCAGTAACAACTTCATATTATTGTGCTAAGCATGGTAAAGTTTGTAAACCACTGTTTTCTATCCTGAAATGGTGGGAAACATATACAAGAGATACACTCAAACGGCTTGTTGAATTTGATAAACTACGTACTCCAACCTATCAATATTGTTTGACTGGTGATAGCCAAAACATAAATATTACGGAAGAACTTGAAAGAAAAAATTCCGAATTTGCTACATTAATTAAACAAAAAAAAATTAAAGGTATTTTTTCAAGTCCACCATATGTAGGCCTAATTGATTATCACGAACAACATGCTTATGCTTACGACCTTTTTGGTTTTAAACGAAAAGATGATTTTGATATAGGTCCACTTTTTAAAGGGCAGGGTAAAGAAGCAAAAGAATCATATATTAAGGGCATTTCTGGTGTTTTGAATAACTGTAAAAAATATCTGGCAATGGATTATGATGTTTTTCTTGTTGCTAACGATAAATACAATATGTATCCTACTATAGCCGAAAATTCTGGTATGCAAATCGTAAATCAATATAAACGACCAGTACTAAACCGTACCGAAAAAGATAAAAGTGCTTATTCAGAAATAATATTTCATTTAAAAGAAAAAAATGGTACTTACTAAAGACTTTCAGAACCACATAAAAGAAACAATTAAGAATTGTTTAAGAACAAAGTTTCAGAACTATCATCCCGAAACAGAAAACATGCCATTTCATTATCGTTTATTAGGTAAAGACAGAATGGCATTATATTCATTTTTACAATCGCTAAATACGACATTTGGTGTTTCTATTTATGAGCCGGTTGCATGTGAACTGGCAAAACTTAATTTTAAGGATGCTTGTACACAATATAAATTGGAAGTAAAAATTACTGAGGATGCTCAAAATGAAATTCAAAATATAATGAATTACCTTTCTATTGGCGGGGATGTTAATAAGAAAGAGGAGACTGAAAAAATACGAAAAGTTGCACAATCCGGTAAAACAAATACTCTTAAATCGGTTAAAGTAGATTTGTTTTTATTATCAAAAGATGATGAAGTCTTTATGTTTGATTTAAAAACAGTAAAACCAAATAAGGGAGATTTTATTTCTTATAAAAGGAATATGCTTGAATGGTTAGCAGTATATTTTTACCAACATCCATCAGCCAAAGTAAATACCTTGATAGCGATACCTTATAATCCTTATGAACCATCACCCTATATACGTTGGACGATGAAAGGAATGCTAGACATTAAAAACGAAGTACTGGTGGCTAACGAATTTTGGGATTTGCTTTCAGGTGAAGGAACATACGAAGATTTATTAAATTGTTTTGAAATGGCAGGTATTGAACTTCGTCCAGAAATAGATGAGTATTTTTCCTGTTTTAATAAAAAAT
>CAYZQG010000212.1:0-2611 GCA_964480685.1 uncultured Lentimicrobiaceae bacterium | reverse complement strand
ACGCTAAACCGATGATTATCGGCGGACGTTACGGCTTATCTTCCAAAGATACTACTCCGGCTCATATTCTTTCGGTGTATCAAAATTTGGAAGCTAAAGAACCGAGAAATCAATTTACGATCGGTATTGTGGATGATGTTACCTATAAATCGCTTCCTATATTACCCGAAATTTCCGTACTTCCCGAAGGTACGTTTGAAGCCAAATTTTATGGATTGGGTGCCGATGGGACAGTAGGAGCCAATAAAAACTCTATCAAGATTATCGGTGATAATACCAATAAATATAATCAGGCTTATTTTGAATATGACAGTAAAAAATCAGGTGGTTTCACCTGTTCACATTTACGTTTCGGCGATCATGCCATTAAAGCACCGTATATGGTTGGAACTCCCGATTTTGTTGCCGTTCATGTTCCTTCGTATTTACGTAAATACGATTGTTTGAGAGGCTTGAAACAAGGAGGTACTTTCTTGTACAATTCTCCTTACAATGTAGAAGATACCAAAAAATCGCTTCCCGATGAAGTGAAAAAGTTCTTGGCAGTTAATAAAATCAATATGTATATTATTGATGCAACGGCTATTGCTGAAGAAATCGGTTTAGGAAATCGTACCAATACCATTCTTCAATCGGCATTTTTCAAAATATCGGGTGTAATTCCTTACGATTTGGCGGTAGAACAAATGAAGAAATTCATTGTAAAATCCTACGGACGTAAAGGAGAAGGTATTGTAAAAATGAATAATGCCGCTGTTGACCGCGGAGGTGATATTATTAAAGTAGATATTCCGAGCGAATGGGCAAATCTTGAAATCAAAACAGAAAAAGATACGAGAAATATACCCGATTTCATTAAAAATGTCATGGAACCGATGACTGCTCAAAAAGGGAACGATCTTCCGGTAAGTGCATTTTTAGGATGGGAAGATGGTACCTTTCCTGCCGGTACTACGGCGTATGAAAAACGCGGTATTGCCGTAACGGTACCCGAATGGATTCCCGAAAATTGTATTCAATGTAATCAATGTTCGTTAGTATGTCCGCATGCAGCTATTCGTCCGGTGGTAATGACAGCCGAAGAGTTGAAAAATGCTCCTGCCGAAATGAAAACGTTAGAAATGAAAACTCCCAAAGAAATGATGGGAATGCACTTCCGTATGCAAGTTTCGGTCTTGGATTGTACCGGTTGCGGTAATTGTGCCGATGTATGTCCTGCCAAAACAAAAGCGTTGGAAATGAAACCACTTGATTCGCAACGTCACGAAGCGGATAATTGGGAATATTCACAACACAAAGTTACGTATAAAGATTATTTGGTTGATAAAATTGCGAATGTTAAAAACAGCCAGTTTGCTCAACCTTTGTTCGAGTTCTCAGGTGCTTGTGCCGGTTGCGGTGAAACACCGTATATCAAATGTATCACCCAATTATTCGGCGAACAAATGTTGATTTCCAATGCAACGGGATGTTCGTCCATTTACGGAGGTTCTGCTCCTGCAACACCGTATTGTCCCAGCAAACGCTCCGGTTTTGGTCCTGCTTGGGCTAACTCCTTGTTTGAAGACAATGCCGAATACGGTTTTGGTATGGCAGTAGCTACCCGTCAAATGCGAGATAGAATCGAACGTATTATGAAAGAAGCTATTGCAACATGCAATTGCTGTTCAGCCGAATTAAAAGGCTTGTTCCAACAATGGATTGACCATCGTGAAAATACGTTGGAAAGCAAAAAATTAGGCGATGAAATCATCCTATTAGCCGAAAAATGCGATTGCAGTTATTGCAAAGAAATTGTTGAACTAAAACATTATTTGGCTAAAAAATCACAATGGATTTTCGGTGGTGACGGTTGGGCTTATGACATCGGTTTCGGTGGATTAGACCACGTATTGGCTTCGGGTGAAAATGTAAATGTCTTGGTATTAGATACTGAAGTGTATTCCAATACCGGCGGTCAATCTTCTAAATCTACTCCGGCAGGTGCCGTAGCAAAATTTGCTACTTCGGGTAAAAAAATCCGTAAGAAAGATTTGGGAATGATAGCTAAATCATACGGCTATGTATATGTAGCTCAAGTAGCTATGGGATCAAGCCAAGCTCAATATTTTAAAGCTATCAAAGAAGCCGAAGCGTTTGACGGTCCTTCGTTGATTATTGCATATTCTCCTTGTATCAATCATGGTATTAAATCGGGAATGGGTCGTACTCAAGAACAGGAAAAATTAGCTGTTGAATGCGGTTATTGGCATTTGTGGCGTTTCAATCCAGCCTTGGAAGCCGAAGGAAAGAACGGATTTATTTTAGATAGTAAAGAACCCGATTGGACTAAATTCCAAGATTTTATTCTAAGCGAAGTTCGTTACAATTCTTTAGTGAAAACCTTCCCGCAAGAAGCCGAATCTTTGTTTAAAGCTACCCAAGAAAACGCTTTGTGGCGTTACAACGGCTATAAAAAATTAGCGGAAGAAAAATAATCACCATTCTGATTCTATATATGTAAAAGAACCTGCCAATATTGACAGGTTCTTTTTTGGTTACTTCAATTATTATTTCTATCGTTGTACTGTCATTTTCTTTACAATATGTTCGCCTTGGTATTCGACTTTGT
>CAYZQG010000211.1:0-2614 GCA_964480685.1 uncultured Lentimicrobiaceae bacterium | reverse complement strand
CATACGATTTTTAAGATTGTCACCGCGAGCATAATCTTCGTATTTAGCCATTTCTTCGGGATTAAGTTTCATAAAACCGGCCCAAACGCGTGCATCACAAGCACGGGCACCACCGAAAGTTACCGGATTATAAATATCCGAAAAACTGAAATCAGCATCTTTACCATCATATAAACCAATAGTTTTAGCATAAGAAATTACATCGTAAGCATAAACTACTTCAACGCTTGGATTGAATATCTTTGATAAATTTTTACTACTTATGGAAGTTTTTCCGTTTTCAAGCGGAAATGTAGTAATACGAGCTTGATTGGCATGTCCGGAAACATACCCATCCGGAATACGCATGGCAACCCAAACAGGACTTAATGTCCATGCTTTGGAATCGGTAACGCCTTTTTTATCTACGATTGGTTTTCCTTTTCCAATCATTTCCAATATCCATACTTCGTTTGCGTCGGAAATTGAAAAAGATTCACCTTCACTGCAATAACCGTATTCGGTTACTAATTCAGCCATAATTTTTATCGCTTCGCGAGCGGTTCTGGCTCGTTGTAAGGTGATATAAATCAAACTACCATAGTCAACAATACCTCTTTTGTCGTGTAATTCTTCTACTCCGCCATAGGTGGTTTCGCCTATAGCAACTTGAAATTCGTTGATATTACCAACAACCGAATAGGTTACCGTTGCTTGTTTAATTTGACCAAGTTTTTTTCCGCTATCCCATTCGTAAATATCCATCATGGTTCCGGCAGGATAGGTGGCAGCAGCCCGATAATACAATTCACCATATAAAGTATGGGAATCGGCTGCATAAGAGATAAATGTAGAACCGTCTTTCGTTGCTCCTTTCGTAACTAAAAAGTTGGTACACGCATTCACTTTACTTTGCATAAAAACAAATAAAAAAGCAAATGCGATTAGAAAAAATTTCTTCATGTGTATGTATTTAATTGATTAATAAATGTTGATGTTTTTTCAAAAACGTGAGCAAAGTTAATAAAAAAATCGTTATTAAACACTGTTTTGTGCATGGGAAGCAATAAAAAAAGATAAAATTCTTATTTTCAAGCAAATGATGTTTTATTGCTGACTCGAAATCTTATCAAGACATCTATACAGACTATCTTTCCAATAAGGGATATGTAGCTGAAATTGGTTTTTTATTTTTTGTTTGTTCAACACACTGTAAAAAGGGCGGGATGCAGGCGTTGGATAGTCTTTTGTTTCAATGGCTTCTATGATTGTTTTCGCATGAAAATAGTGCATGATTTCGGTGGCAACATCATACCAGGAAGCAACGCCTTCGTTTGAAAAGTGATACAATGCATTCGTTTTAATTTTTTGATTTTCAAAGGCTATCTTTAGTATTGCTTGGGCAAGGTCGGCAGCATAAGTGGGTGTGCCGATTTGATCGGAAACTACGTTTATCTTAGTTCGTTCCTGCGAAAGTCGTATCATTGTTTTTACAAAATTATTTCCATAAGATGAATATAACCAAGATGTTCGAATGATAACACCTCGAGGTGCTATATTGAAAAATTCTTTTTCTCCATTTAATTTAGTTTGACCGTATACGGAAATAGGATGCGTGTCATCTTCTTCGGTATAGGGTTTGTGATTTAAACCGTCAAAAACATAATCGGTAGAAATATGGATGAAGAAAAATTTATGAGAACGAGCAGCTAAGGCTAAATTTCGTACGGCATCGGTATTTAGGACACTTGCTGCTTTAATATCGTTTTCAGCCTTGTCTACCGCTGTATAGGCGGCAGCATTGATTAAAACATCACAGGGATTTTCAGTAAAAAAATCTTGTATGGCAATTGGAATGGTGATATCCAATTCATTTAAATCGGTAAAAATATAGTGATGTTCGGAATGCTGTGTTGCAAGAATTCGTATATCATTTCCTAATTGACCGTTAGCACCGGTAACAACTATATTCACCCCAATAAATTTTAGTATAAAGCAATAGAAATACCCATATTAAAAGGATACATTTGGGGTCCTTTATCGGCTGTAAATAGCTTAGTAACCATATATGATGCGTTGAAACCGAAATATTTCCACCCGCATCTAAAAGTGAATTCAACCGGCGTTTTGGTGTAATTGGGTATTTTTTTGTTTATTATCTTTACACTTTCGTCTGATCCGTCCATATTCCTTCCAACATATTTTGTGTGTACATCTACCATTAAACCAACCCGTACACCTAACGCAATTTTAAATCCTGATTTATGGAAGTATCTGAATTCAATGGGAATATTTAAATTTGTAAACGATATTTTATTGTTGTCATAGTCAATAAGACTGGTATCAATCACCTTCATCGCTGTTGTATATCCCGTGTCAATATACACATATCCATTGGAATAAAGATTGTGATTGGTAACACCTAATCCGATACCGAAACTGAACGGACTGTTCTTTTTTATGGGTAAATCAAATAAAAATGAAGCATTTATTCCTTGATTAATAGCTCGTTGTTTGAATTGATTGTTGTTGAAATTAATCCATCGACTTGAAAAGATATCTACAAATAAACGATCTTTAATAATCAAATCTTGATAATTGAATTTTTCGATTTCTTTTGTTAATTTTAATCCTT
>CAYZQG010000210.1:0-2624 GCA_964480685.1 uncultured Lentimicrobiaceae bacterium | reverse complement strand
GAACGAATAGGATGTTTTATAACCTAATAAAGTATAAATAGATACAATATCAGCCGCATTTCCGAAACGAACGGTAGGAGCATTTTCAATTAATCCTTTATTTGTTTGACTCCAAGCTATTTGATTATCACGATTTACAATTTTTTCGGCAATTTCTTTGCAAACGGGGGCTGCCACGTAACCACCGTCAAGTGTAGTTTGTGAAATTAAAACCAAACACGTATATTTAGGATTTTCACTGGGAAAATATCCAATGAAAGAAGAATTTTTAATGTCGGAATATTTTTTTTGTTTTTCATCATAAAGGAAAGCAGTTCCGGTTTTTCCGGCAATTAAAGGACGAACTTTGATGCTTGAATCACGCAAACTTGCTTTATAATTATCATCACGTGCTCTAATACCGGTTCCATGGGTTACAACACCTTCTAAGCAAGCTTGAACTTTATGTATAGTAGTTTTAGAACATATTCGAGGATTAATGACTTGTGCAAATTTTTCGGTTACTTTATTGTTCGGATATCGAATGCTTTTCACTAAAATAGGTTGAATGTATTTTCCATCGTTGGCAATGGCATTGTAATAAGCCAACATATAAATGGGGGGAACTTTTATACTGTATCCATGGGTTACATTTATATAGTCAACTTCTCTTTGAGTAATACTTTTTAAAACAGGCATTTGGGCTTTAGCCACTTCGATATTAAGATTTTTTTGTAACGACATATTCATCACCGCTTTAAAAAAGTCGTAATATTCGGGATAGGCTATTTTTGAAGCATTATATAAACCGTCATTATCTGAAATTTCAAAAGCTCTTAACAAAGAAAGTACTCTATGTTCTTCACATCGAAGCATGGTTGAGGTATCTACTTTTCCCGACTCTAAAGCAGCTAATAAAGTTATTAATTTAAAAGTGGAACCGGGTTCATACGATTCTCGGGTTGCATGATCAACCGTTTCTTCGTAAACACCTTCTCCGGTACGGGTCAAATTTGAAATGGCTTTGATTTCGCCTGTTTTAACCTCCATTATAATGGCACATCCCCAAGCAGCATTTACTTGAAGTAATTGATCCATGAGAGCATTTTCTGTAATTCGTTGTATATCAATATTTATTGTGGTTATAATGTCGGCTCCGTTTTGAGGATTTACTTTTCTGTTTTCACGAAGAGGAACCAAGACATTATTAGCATATAGTCTTCTATAAACAAGTCGTTCTTCAGACAATAATTTATCATAATACCCCTCAATACCCTTGTCGTAAACAACCGAATCGGTAAATTTTTTACTATTTTGAATATTTAAATATCCAATGGTAGCCGAAGCACAATTTCTATATACATTATTATGAATCAATCTTTTATCAACTTTACACCCTCCATGAGCATTTGATTTTGAAGGAAATAAAGAACAAATTCTATCCCATTGTTCTTGTGTTACCCATTCATTGGCTTTAAGTGCTTTGGAAATTTTGATAATTTTAAATTGTTTTTTAATATCTCGTAATGCCAATTGCGCTTGATTTTGAATTCGCTCATCTTCGCTTTTGGCTTCTGCCATGTGTTTTTTGTATTGTCTTTTGTATTCCAAATAAGTTCCCTTTATCAATTTATCATATTCTGAGCGAGTTATGCGCGGATTTATTTCCATAAAAATCGAAATCAACGAGTCGGCATTTTGCATAAATTTAGCTGAATCGCTTATTGCGGAGGGATACCAATATAAATCATAAATATAGATAGTTGAAAGCATTAAATCGTTTTCAGCCGAATATATATTTCCTCGAATACCGGTTTTATATACATAATTAACGCTAAATAAACGGTCATCTACAATTACTTTAGACGTATCAAAGTCGCCACGATAAGAATCGGATTTTGTAATAACCAACGACACTATGCGTACTGCGGCAACAATTCCTACAAGTAAGATAATTGCATAAAGAAATAATGTACTAAGTGTCAATTTTTTCATTTATCTTCTGCTTCTTTAGAGACAATAATTTTATATTCTAAACTTTTATTTTGGACAAAGCCGTTTTCCTTGAATTTTTCCATTAATTGTTGCCCTTGTAAATCATCAAGGAAAGTTGTTTTTTGTTTAGTTTGCATATATTCGGTTGTTATTTTAATCCGTTCGTCTTTGAGTTTTTCAATTTTATTTCTGCTCGATTGAATAGATAAGTTATTATAAATTAAAAATATAAGTATTAAAATAATATAAAGAATTAACAACCAATTCTTTTTAAAATTGATCGTTTTCAAAAAGCCTCCTCCGAAAAAACCTACAAAAAACTTTCTAATACCTTTCACAAAAGGATTAGATATAGGTTTTCGAGGCACTTTGACTTTAGGAGGAGCTTCTACCTTGGGAGGCTTTTCAACCTTAGGAGGGGTCTCAACCTTAGGGTCTTCTTGAACAATGTCTTGTTCTTCCGTTTGAAAAGAAGGATCAATCCTATTTGCCATATATTATTTTTTTTCTGCTATTCGTAATTTTGCACTTCTACTTCTTGAATTAGTCGCAATTTCGTTTTCATCGGGAATAAGGGCTTTTTTAGTAACTAATCGAAAAGGAGTTAATGGGTTTCCATAGAAATCTTTTTCAATTTTATCTTACGAATT
>CAYZQG010000209.1:0-2635 GCA_964480685.1 uncultured Lentimicrobiaceae bacterium | reverse complement strand
TACATCGCCTATTGTTCCAGTAAATTTCCATTTCCCGTTAAAAAGATATTTAGAACCTAATGCATCGCAATTATCTTCGATTAACCATAGATGATGAGCTTCGCAAAACGATTTCACTTGTTTCAAATCGAAAGGATTACCCAGTGTATGAGCCACCATAACGGCTTTCGTTTTCGGAGACAATGCTTTTTCCAACAACGAACAATCTATGTTATACTGAGGAATGGTAACATCCACAAAAACGGGAACGGCACCAAATTGAATGATGGGAGCAATCGTTGTCGGGAAACCGGCAGCCACTGTAATCACTTCATCGCCCCGTTGAATAGCTCTTTCTTTCCATAAAGGGGATGTTAAAGCCATAAACGCCAATAAATTTGCCGATGAGCCGGAATTGGTTAATAAACAATATTTAACGTTCATATAATTAGCAAATTCTTTTTCAAATTGGTCGGCATAACGTCCGGTTGTCAACCAAAAATCAAGCGAGGCATCTACTAAATTAATCATTTCTTCGGCATCAAATTTTCTTCCTCCGTAAGCTATGCGATTACCGGGAACAAAATTTTTAATTTCTTCAAAATTTTCTTTATAATATTCTTTTACCAAAGATAATATTTGTTCGCGTTTTGTCATTATTTTCTATAAATTTTGATATTCATTCAATTGTCTTTTAATAAACTCCAACATATCGGCAGTTTTGTCATAATACGACTTATACCATGCTAAGGTAAATTCCAATGCTTTTTTGGCATTGAGCTTGGGTGTCCATTGCAATGCTCTGTCGGCTTTTTCAATATCCAACGACAGCAAACCGGCTTCATGCGGTTGGTTATCTAAAACCGGAAAATCAATTTTTCCATTCCCCCACACTTGAATTGCCAACTCACTCATTTCTTTTACGGTTAAGACATCGTTCGGATAGGGACCGAAATTAAAAGCATCGGCATATAAAACAGGATCTTGTGACATTTTCATTGCCAAGGTTAAATACCCCCAAAGAGGTTCTAACACATGTTGCCAAGGACGAACAGCTTGTGGATTACGAATTTGAATGTTTTCATTTTTCGCCAAGGCTCTTACAATATCGGGGATTAAACGATCTTTCGCCCAATCGCCTCCGCCAATCACATTTCCTGCTCGAGCTGAAGCAAGCGAAACGTGATGTTTTTCCATTGTATTTGGGTTGAAAAATGATTTTCGATACGAGTCTATAACCAATTCGGCACAAGCTTTACTGGCACTGTACGGATCGTAACCACCCAAACGATCGCTTTCCTTATAGGCTTGTCCGGTTTCGTGATTTTCATATACTTTATCGGTAGTTATCATAACGGCTATACACGGTTTTTCCATCAACCGAATTCCATCTAGTACATTGGCAGTTCCGATAGCATTAACCTCAAATGTTTCGGCGGGAATTTCATACGAAGTTCGTACAATAGGCTGCGCGGCAAGATGAAATACTATATCCGGAGCAAATTGCTTGATTTGTTGATGTAAAAAAACAACATCTCGAATATCACCCATCACCGATTGGCACAACGCATGACCATTTAACACTTTAAAAAGCGACGGGTTAGTTTCGGGAGCTAACGCATAACCTTTCACATCGGCGCCAAAACTATGTAAAATAGCTGTCAACCAAGAACCTTTAAATCCGGTATGACCGCTTACGAATACTTTTTTATTTCTATAAAACTCTTTTATATTCATCCTGATAAACCGTATTTACTGTTACCACACTTTCCAAGGAGCATTCCCTTTTTCCCATAAATTGTTTAATTCATTGCTATCACGCAAGGTATCCATGGGTTTCCAAAAACCGGAATGTTTAAAGGCATGTATTTGTGAATCTTTCATCATTCGTTCCATGGGTTGGCGTTCAAACATTTCGTAATCACCCTCCAAATAATTAAAAAGTTGCGGTTCACACACAAAGAAACCTGCATTAATCCATGTTCCCGATGCTTTGGGCTTTTCGACAAACGATTTAACTTCATCTCCTTGAATATCCAACACCCCGAGATGTCCACCGGGTTGATACGCCATCATGGTTAAAATTTTCCCTGCTTTATGGTGTTTATCAATGGTTTCCTTAATATTTACATCGGAAACACCGTCGCCGTAAGTTAAAAGAAAAGACTCATGACCAATATATTTTTGAATACGTTTTATTCTTCCTCCGGTCATGGTTTGTAAACCTGTGTCAACCATGGTAACTTTCCAATTTTCGGAGTGGTTATCCAAGACTTCAATGCTATTATCCGACAAATCAACGGTAATATCGCAATTATGTCGAAAATAATTGGCGAAATATTCTTTAATAATATATTGTTTATAGCCGCAACAAATTACAAATTCGTTAAATCCGAAATGACTGTATATCTTCATAATATGCCAAAGAATAGGTTTCCCGCCTATTTCAACCATGGGTTTTGGAATAAGATGCGTACTTTCGCTTAAACGCGTGCCGAAGCCTCCTGCTAAAATAACTACTTTCATAATCAGTTGTTATAATTGTATTTCAGATATTTATAATCAATTTAAAAAAGTTCTTTTTAAATACTTTTAATTGCAAAAGTACAAAAAAATACCATATAAATTAGCGTATTTACAATTTTCACATTTCAAT
>CAYZQG010000208.1:0-2655 GCA_964480685.1 uncultured Lentimicrobiaceae bacterium | reverse complement strand
TGTAAAAGTCCATGCGCCATTTGGCTTCGGCAACTGTTACCGGTACAAATAATTAATATTTTCATTTAGATATAGATTATTTAAATAATTATAAAATCCAATTAAAAAACCAACCGCTAAGAATAATAAAAAATGCAACCGTGCCAAAAAATATGCCTATCAGTTTCCAAGTCATTACTTTTTTAAGCATCGTAGCTTCGGGCAATGAAAGCCCCACAACGGCCATCATAAAGGCAAGAGCGGTTCCGATAGGAACACCCTTTGTCACAAAAACTTGAATAACAGGAACTATACCGGCTGCATTGGAATACATCGGAACTCCAAGAACAACAGCTAAAGGAACGGTCCACCAACTGCCTTTTGAAAGGTATTGTTCAAAAAAACCTTCAGGAACATATCCATGAATTCCTGCTCCAATTGCAATTCCAATTAAAACATATATCAACACTCCTTTTACAATTCCCCATGAATTTTTTAGTATGGTAGGTAGTCGCTTCAATAAAGATGTTTTTTCATCTTCCCATTTTTCATTAGAACTTTGTGCATTGCTTTGAATTTTTCTAACCCAATCGCTTAACAAAGGTTCCAAATTAAATTTACCCAATACAAATCCGCCTATTACTCCTAATAATATTCCACTTACCACATAAATTAACGTAATTTTTATGCCAAATGTCCCCAAAAACATAGCTACAGCCACTTCATTAACAAGAGGAGATGTGATTAAAAACGAAAAGGTTACGCCTAAAGGAATTCCTCCTTGAACAAATCCGATAAATAAGGGGATAGATGAACAAGAACAAAAAGGAGTTACCGCTCCAAACAAGGATGAAAGTAAATATTGTAAACCATACAATTTATGAGTTATCAAAAAATTACGCAATCGTTCAACGGGGAAATAGGCATTAATTAAACCCATAAGCGAACTTATTAGAAATAGAAGAATTAATACCTTCGTACTTTCATAAAAAAAGAAATTGATAGCGCTACCTAAATGTGTTTCAGAATTCAAATTAAAAACAGAATAAATTAACCAATCTGCAAAATGCTGTATCATAATTTTTTTACTTTATAAAAGCCTTTATTTGAGATACAATAGTCTTTTCAAAAGCTTCTTTGTCGTTATCACGGGCAAATTTTGCTAAAGCACTTGATAAATTAATGTACTTTTTATTTTTTACTATGATAAATGTTTGCGATTTTGCATTGTATTTTTTTACCAATTCATTGTTGGCTGAATCCGAAATGATTACGGTTTTAAATACTACTTTATCGGTAGAAAAGTTTTTCGCTATAATTTCTTTGGCTATATTTTCCAAATTATTACATGCTTTTGCCTGACAGCACGATAAAGATGCTTTAAAATACAAAACTTCCACTTTTTTGGCAGAAGATTGAGCCATCGCTGCCAACGATACAAATAATGCTACAAGGATAATACTTACTTTTTTCATTTTTTAATACGATTTTATTTATTAATTAATATTTTTTCATACCCATAAAAAGTTTGCGGTTTTTGGTTCATATAAAGTTCCCCTCGTTTAACATAACCTTGTCTTACAAATAAATAATTCATTTTTTGATTAGTTGAATAGGTGTCTGTTTTTAAATAATTTAAGTTGTTTTCTAAAGCAAAACGTTCTGCAAATTGCATAAGTTTTGTACCGATTCCTTGACAACGAAACGTTGGATTAACCGTCATTCGATGCAATACCAAAGCAGTTTCGGATAATGACCAGGGAATGGTTTGATAGGCTAAAGGTTCATCAGTATTGAGACATATCAATCCTCCGATTTGATTATGAACTTTATATACAAATAATTGTTTTAATTCACTATCTTTTAAAAAGTCGAAACGAGTAGGATATTTTTCGTCCCATTGAGGATTGTTTTCGGTTTTCATTATGTCAATGGTTTGAAAAACAAGATTCATTATTGAATTAATATCCGATAAAGTTGCAAGGCGTATCATATTTTTTTATTTTTCAGCATATACTGTGATACTAAAAATTCCGATATTGTTTTGTTTAAATTCTTCCATTTCTTTTATAGTAATATATTTCAACAAAATATCATCAGGAATATCAATAGATTTCGATTTTTGAATGCGAATATTTTTCAGTCCGGCTTTTTCCATAATCGAAATGTATTCTTCTTTTTGAATGGCTCCCGAAACACAACCGGCATACATTTCGGCTGTATTTTTTAATGAATCGGGAATTTTTCCGTTCAACACCACGTCAGAAACAGAAAGATGTCCGCCGGGTTTTAAAATCCGATATATTTCGTTGAAAGCCTTTTCTTTATCCGGAACAAGGTTTAATACACAATTGCTGATAATCACATCTGCCGTATGGTCGTTTATCGGCATATTTTCAATATCACCAAAGACAAACGAGATATTGGTAAATCCCAATTTTTTTGTATTTTCTTTTGCTTTTTCTATCATGGCTTCGGTCATATCAATACCGATAACTTTTCCGGTTTCACCGGTTAATGCCCGAGCAATAAAACAATCATTGCCCGCACCCGAACCTAAATCCACAACCGTATCACCTGCTTTTATTTGAGCAAATTCGGTAGGCAATCCGCATCCCAAACCCAAATCGGCATCGCTGTTATAGCCATCAAGATGCGTGTAATTTTCACTGAAAA
>CAYZQG010000207.1:0-2674 GCA_964480685.1 uncultured Lentimicrobiaceae bacterium | reverse complement strand
ATAAGAATTTTTATTTTAAAATTTCTAATAATATGGATATTCAATACCAACAATACGGATTGATTTGTAAATGCACATTAAAAGA
The DNA here is from genome assembly GCA_964480685.1 of uncultured Lentimicrobiaceae bacterium. Lineage (GTDB taxonomy): Bacteria > Bacteroidota > Bacteroidia > Bacteroidales > WCHB1-69 > UBA5266. The sequence continues at coordinate 2,589 of CAYZQG010000207.1, read as the reverse complement.
TTCTATAAAACGAACAGAGAGAGAATATGTATATCTTCATAATTTTTCTTTGATTCAAAATGCTTATTGTGCATACGATCCCGGAAAGATTATAGAATATTCTTTAAATGATAGTATCCAATCTATTCAGATACAGAGTTTATATGATTTTAATGATGTTTCAGTTGCTAAAACTGATTTGTTAGATTTTTTTAATATCGGATATAAAGGATTTTATAGTTGGATGTTTGAAGATTCAATAGTTGATATTACCATGATTGATAATATCCAAAAAATAAATGAAGTATTATCAAATAAAGATAGAAATTTTAATGAAATTTATTTAATTTTTACATTAAAGGAGAAGCCTAAGTATGAAAAACAACGGTTTATTGTTAATTTATGGTTTAAGTCCGGTCGCAATTTAGTAGATACAACAGAGATTGTTAATTTAAAGTAATTAAAATTGTTGATATAATTTCAAGAAATAAATGTTTGAAAATCCAATGAATCAAATACATTCATATATACTTTCCGTAAAATCCAATAAGCCAACCCATCAATTTTATCAACTCGGTTAGGACAAAACAAAGGCAACTCATGTTGCATAAAAAAAGGGCAGGGGAGCTTTTCAAAAACAATAGCGAATAAAAAAAATAAGCTACTCAATCAAGAGCAGCTTACCTCATATATAATTCAAAATAATTTAATTTACAAATAAATATCACGTTCACCGCAGTCAATTTTTTCGATGGTGTCGGTGATGGTTTTCTTGAGTTTTTCTTTATGCACATCGTTTACCAATTCTTTTATAAGTTTCATGCCTTTGTCTTTGGTTTCGGGCGAGGCAAAGTCGTTCAGGTATTCACGAAACGTAAAAATGGCATTGGGCATACAGTATTCTTTAATAAGACCGGGTTTGGCAAGATCCATAAAATCATGTCCCACACGCCCTTTACGATAACAACCCGTGCAAAACGAAGGAATATAACCGCCGTCGATCATGCTTGAGATGACTTCGTCCAAATTGCGATGATCACCCAATTGAAATTGGCTGCCTGTTTTGTGACCTTTGGTATCGTTGGCATACGCACCCGGATTCGTACGCGAGCCGGCAGAGATTTGACTGATACCGTATTGAAACAATTCGGTACGCAATTCATCCGATTCGCGGGTACTTAAAATAATACCTGTATACGGTAAGGCTATACGAATAATGGCAATGATTTTTTTGAAATCGTCATCGCTTACTTTATGGGGAATATGCGTAGGCAGAGGAGCTCCTTCGGCAGGTTCGATACGCGGGAAACTGATGGTATGCGGTCCGCAGCCAAAGGCTTCTTCCAAATGATGAGCATGCTCCATTAATGCTAAAATTTCAAAGCGATAGTCGGCTAAACCGAATAACACACCCAATCCCACATCGTCAATGCCGCCTTCCATGGCTCTGTCCATCACCAACAAACGATTTTCAAAATCGGCTTTTGGCGTGTCGTCGGGATGATATACTTTGTATAAATCGGGATCGTAGGTTTCTTGAAAACAAACGTAGGTGCCTATTTTTTCGATTTTTAGCTTTCGGAAATCTTCTATCGACATCGGAGCTAATTCCACATTGATACGGCGGACATAATGACCGTTTTCTTTTACGGCATAGGTGGTTCGTATCGCATCACAAATATAATCAATGTCGTTTGCCGGTGTTTCACCACAGATTAACAAAACACGTTTATGCCCTTCGCGTAACAATTCCCTCACTTCGGAAGTAATTTCTTCCATGTTTAAGATTTTACGTTTCAATGTTTTATTATCTCTTCTGAAACTGCAATATACACAATTGTTTACACAGCGGTTCCCGGTATAAAGCGGTGCAAAAAGCACCAATCGTTTTCCGTAAATTTCTTGTTTTACTTCTTTGGCAACGTCCATAATCTGATAGATTTGTTCGTGGTCGCTTACCCGTAAAAGTGCGGCAACATCTTCCAAACCAAGTCCTTTTAATTGTAATGCCCGTTGAAGAATGGCGGTGAATTCGGCTTTTGAAGGAGCTTTGCCCTGAATTAAACCGTATAGTTTTTCTTTGTCAATAAAGTTTTTAAATTTTTTATGTGTATTCATTATGATATAAATTTAGATTTTCACTTTTGAAAGCATGGATTTTACTTCTACCTTTGGTAATCTTCCTAATTTTCCCGTTAAGGCACTGATTTCATCGGTGTTGCCTTCAATAATTAAGGAAATAAAATTCAGATTATATTCACGTAAAGGAAGCCCTTGACGAGCTAAAATTAAACTGCCTGCTTCTGAAAGTAAGTGATTTACGTTGGGAACCATTTCCGAGTCGGAAATAAGTATGCTGATTGTTCCTAATCTCTTTTCCATTAGAACCTCCTTTTGGATTGGATTGTTAGTTAATAATTGAATGATGTACTTTGAATAAGATTTAATCCGATTCGCAGTGTGTGATTTATCGTGCAAAAACCATGCAATTTATATATCGTTGGGTTTGTTTTCTTTGTTTTTGGTATTGAAAATATTCATCGTTCGTTGGATGCCTTGTAAAACGAAACTTTCGATAATATCTTTTGAGGATTTTATACTTGGTTGAAT
>CAYZQG010000206.1:0-2689 GCA_964480685.1 uncultured Lentimicrobiaceae bacterium | reverse complement strand
TAACTTTGTGCCGTAGTGTTTTGTAAAGAAGCTAAGCAATCGTTAATCGCTTTTTTTAACGCTTCGATTCCGTTGATATTCAGGAAAGAAGAGAATTGTCCGGCAAAAGAATAGTCTTTTCCGTCTTCGCCTTTTGCCGAAGAACGAACCGCTACATTCTCAAAGTGATTATCGGTATAAAAAGCGGCAGCTTTTTCAATATCCTCATCCGATTGAATATGGTAAAGAATAAATCCTCTCGGAACATTTAATCCGGCTTTATGTAATAAATACAATCCTTTGGCTTTACCGCCTACTTCTTGTAATATTGCTTCCGGAATAGAAAATAAATCAAATATTTGCATAGAAAATGGTTTAATTAATTATTTATCTCTGTACCAACGTGAATTATCTTTGTTGAAACCGAATTCGATAATACCGCGTGCTTTTTCTCCATTGATGCTAAATTCGCCCATTCCTTCTCGGAGGGTGTATTTCCCATCGGAAAACGTATAAACGACTTCGGCATCTCTTTTGCCTGTAATTTTTAGTTTTTCACCGTTTTCCATAAGAACATCTATTGAAAACGAATTGGCACCCAATCCATTATTTATCAAATCATCCTTGGTTTTAAAGCGTAGCAAGCAGGTTGTTTTTCCGTTTTTATTAAAGTTTCCAACTTCAATATTGCTCAGTGCCGGATAAGAAACTTTGCTGATGTTTAATGCATCCCCTTTTTCGGTTATTGCCATGAGCCAAACATGTTTATCCATATAGTTCCAATCTCTTTTTCCGAAAGAATGGTCGCGGATAGCATTCATATCGATTTGTATTTCAGCGTTTCCAATAAGTAAACGACCGGAAATTTTCCCCGGTTGTTCATAATGTGTCTGATTATTTTTCTGCACTTCTTTAAAAAACGTTTTATTCCATTTTTCTTTGGCAAAGGCTCGAGCCATTGGTTCGGGATTGGCATGAAGGAAGAAATCGAAAATGGGTGAAGTAGCTGTGAAAAAACCTTCAAACGAAGCTTCTTTGCTATCTTCTTTATCCACCATGGATTGCAATTTTCCTTGAAAGATGATTTTCCATTTTTTACCTGCTTCCATGCATTCAACCTGTAAAGGAGAATGTTGGTTGTCAATTATTTCAATCGGGTAAGAATAAAATATATCCTTATCTCGGTAGGCAAACCAAATTTCACTTTTACGATCACCCCTTAAGCCCAGACGTAGAAATAAACTTTGTCCATCCAAATTGTGAGCCGAAAAATAATAACTGTTGTTAAAATCATCGCCGGCATCTTCGGGAATTTGAAAATGTTCTGCGTTCTCAATATTAAAGACCTGAGATTCTTTACGTTTGAGCAGAACCTTGTTAATGATGGTTTTTTTTAAAGTATAGAAAAGCTGCATAAATTAATATTTTTTAAAAACCTAACGTTGATTAATTTTTATCGCCGTCGGGTTTATGTTTTCTAAATAACATGCCGCAAAAGTACATCATTTTTTTTCATGGCAGTTAAATAGAATGCAAATATTTTATAAACCATTGTTTTAAAAAGTATTATTTTTTTTTAAAATTTGTTTATTTATACAAGATTTTGATACTTGTATCCGTTAAAATATACAGTAAATATATCTTAATATAATAAAAAACTAAAAATAGTAACTCAATATATTATTAATACAAAGAACTATAATTATGAAAGCAATCATGAAATTTAAACAGTTAACGCGTTTTATGTGTATCTTTTTTATAATAGATACATTTTTAATTACGAATGCCCAAAAAACGGCACAGGAAGATATCTTATTGCAAGTGTTACAAAGTGAAATGCAACGAAATATGATAATCTTAGGAAAGAAAGAAATTCCTGTTTATTTGTTGACATACAGAGTAGAAGAGCAACAGGTTTATACCATGCAGTCAACGTTTGGTAATTTGGATTTATCGAATAACACATCGAAAAAAATATTAACGATTCAAATTAGAGTAGGAGATATGAAGTTAGACAATTATCATGAAATAAGAGATAATTTTTCTAGTTCTTTTGATGAAAATTCAAAAATATCAATTCCTTTGACATTAGATAAAGAAGCAATTAGATTGATAATTTGGAGAGAAACGGATAAAGTTTATAAAAATGCTGTTCAACGATTAGAAAAAGTAAAAGCCAATGTAGCTGTAAAAGCAGAATCGGAAGATAAAGCTCCTGATTATTCCAATGCCGACGTAAATATTTATTTTGAACCACCTTTAACAGTTCCTGATTTTAATATTGAAATGTGGCAAAATAAAATTATGTTTTATGCTTCAATGTTTAAAAATGAAAAACTTATTTTAAATGGAGAAAGTCGCTTAAAATACTATATTACAAGGAAATATATTGTAAATAGTGAAGGTACATCAATTGTCTTTAATAACTCGTATTGTCATCTTTTTATTAATGGAGAAACGCAAGCTGATGATGGCATGAAGTTACCTTTAAATAAAAGTTATTTTGAAACTACTCCAGATAAATTACCGTCGGATAGTATTATAATGAATGATGCTAAAAAAATGATACAAACATTATTAGCTTTGCGAAATGCACCTGTAGTAGATTCCTATACAGGACCGGCATTATTATCAAACGATGCTTCAGGTGTATTCTTTCACGAAATATTCGGTCATAGAGTAGAAGGCAAAAGATTAAAAGAAGAAAGCG
>CAYZQG010000205.1:0-2738 GCA_964480685.1 uncultured Lentimicrobiaceae bacterium | reverse complement strand
AAGATGTAGCCAAATTTGAATATAAATGGCAATGGGCGTATCAAGAACGTTTTAAAGAAGCCGGCTTAGTAGCCGTGTTGGGTTGTGGTTTCGATCCGGGTGTAACAGGCGTTTTTACTGCCTATGCTCACAAACATTATTTTGATGAAATTCATTATTTAGATATTGTTGATTGCAATGCCGGCGATCATGGTAAAGCATTCGCTACCAATTTTAATCCCGAAATTAATATTCGTGAAATTACTCAACGGGGTCGTTATTGGAAAAACGGTGAATGGATAGAAACAGAACCCTTGGAAATTCATAAACCCATAGCGTATCCCAATATCGGGGCACGCGAATCGTATTTATTATACCATGAAGAATTGGAATCGTTGGTTAAAAATTTCCCGAGCATTAAAGGAGCCCGTTTTTGGATGACGTTTGGTCCGAAATATATCAACGTACTTAATGTATTGCAAGAAATTGGCATGACAAGTATCAAACCTATTCTTTACGAAGGGAAAGAAATAGTTCCTTTGCAATTTTTAAAAGCCGTTCTTCCCGAACCTTCTTCATTAGGCGAAAATTACAAAGGGGAAACTTCTATCGGCTGTCAAATTAGAGGATTAAAAGACGGGAAAGAATGTACTTATTATGTGTGGAACAATTGTAATCATGCCGAAGTGTATAAAGAATGCGGGGCTCAAGCCGTTTCTTATACCACCGGCGTTCCTGCCATGATTGGTGCAATGATGATTTTGACCGAAAAATGGCAAGGAACAGGCGTTTTCAACGTCGAAGAGTTTAATCCCGATCCGTTTATGGAAATGCTTAATGTGTATGGGCTTCCTTGGAAAGAGCAAATAGACAAGCCTTTACCAGTAGAATAAAATTTGATTTAAAATAATATATCAGAATCTCTATCTTATTAAACAATAAAACAAAATAGAGATTCGTTTTTTTTAACGTATGAAAAAGCATCTGAATCTTTTTTTATTGCTTATTTATAGCAGTTTGCTCTTTGCTCAAACGGGAGGTTCAACGGTATATAATTTCCTAAACCTGCCTGTTTCGGCTCGCGTTGCCGCTATGGGGAATAAATTGTATTCGGTCTATGATGCTAACGACCCGACCTTGATGATTATGAATCCGGCTTTATTAAAACCCGAAATGCATCAAGGAATTGCTTTTAATTGCGTTGATTACTTTTCCGATGCTGCCTACGGTAACATTAATTATATTCACCATTTTAAAAAAGCGGGGACTTTTAATTTTGCTTTTCAATTTTTGTCTTACGGTAAATTTGATGGTTACGACGAAAACGGAATATCAACCGGAACTTTTTCCGCCGGTGATTTTGCCCTTATTGCCGGTTATGGAAAGCCCTTGATTGATAGTACGCTCTCTATGGGGATGAATCTGAAATGGATATTCTCAGCCTACGAAACGTATTTTTCTACAGGTTTGGCTGCCGATGTTTCAGCTACGTATTACAACGCAAAGAAAAACCTCTGCTTAACCTTGTTGGCAAGTAATATAGGTGCTCAACTTGTAACCTATAGCGGTGAAAGAGAAAAATTACCGTTTGACCTTCAATTAGGCTTTTCTCAACGATTAGCTCATGCTCCTTTCCGTTACAGCATTACCTTACATCATTTGTATATGTGGGATTTTACCTATACCGATCCTACCGACCCTTTTGCTACAACCGATGTTACTACCGATACCGTTATATCAAAGACCAATATTCAACAATTTGCCGATAATTTATTTCGTCATTTTATTTTTGGAGTCGAAATAATTCCATCGAAATATTTCTCCTTACAATTTGCTTATAACTATAATACCCGTCAGGAAATGAAAGCGTATGAACGAAAAGGTTTTGTAGGCTTTTCTTACGGTGTAACGTTACATATTTATCATTTTAACATTCAATATGCTCGAGTCCATAATAACTTGGCATCCACACCCAATTATTTTACCTTATCCACTAAATTAACCGATTTTATTAAAAAATAATCCCATGGAAATAGTTTGGAATATTTTACTCGTTACCATTCCCCCGATTATCGTTGCGTTAACTGCCTATTTTGCTATTAAATTAACCTACGATAAGGAACTCAAAAAACAAGTATTGGATTTAAAACATGATTCAAAAAAAATAATTACGCCCATACGTTTACAAGCGTATGAACGCATTGCCTTGTTTTTAGAAAGGATTAAACCCGAAAGCATTCTCATGAGAAACATCTCTCACAATATGAATGCCGCTCAATATCAAACCGTTTTGGTTACATCGATCCGTAGTGAATTTGAACACAATTTATCGCAACAAGTGTATATTTCATCCGCTTTATGGGAAGCTACCAAAAAAGCGAAAGAAGAAACCATTAAGATAATCAATCTATCGGCAGGACAACTAACGCCCGAAGCTACCGGAAAAGACCTTGCTTCGAAAATTATCGAACTCAATGTAGCTGTCGATCCTCAACCATCCGATGTCGCCTTATTTTTGCTGAGTAAAGAGATTAAAGAGATTTATTGAAAAGAAAAAAGAATGGTATCGTGGGGTTGATGTATTGGTGGATTGTTGTATTGTTAAATTGTTGAAGTGAGAAATTGTTAAATTGTAGGATTCTTTGCGTACTTTGTGCCTTTGTGATTAAAAATAATCGGATAGTAAAAAAAAGTGCGGTTTCTATAAACTAAAAGTTTTTTAAAAATAAAGCAATGATTATAAGATGTATACAATAATT
>CAYZQG010000204.1:0-2764 GCA_964480685.1 uncultured Lentimicrobiaceae bacterium | reverse complement strand
ACCTTGTATTAGAGATTTGGCTAAGAGAAGAAGTGAAAATCCTGTTTTTTAAAGTATTTTCAGACTTTACAGGCAATTTTATTCCTAACTCGTTTAATAAATAATCGTCAATGCTTGAAAGTAGTTTCTCGGCTTCGGCTTCGTTCTGTTTTTTCTGTTCAACTACTTTACTTGTAATTTCTAAAATCCGTTTATCTTCAATAATTGGGATAGAAAGCAAAGCAGGATAATCTAAAGCTGGTCGTGTTCCGCCTGTTGCCCTGCGACTTGCCAACTTTTCTCCAATGTCAGTATTTAGAAACGCTGCAAGCGTTTCACTCATTTCCTTATTTCCTGTGCGGATTACACAAACGTGTTGATTGATATTGCCCTCAAATCCCTCGGGTGCAACAGAAGCAACTGCCATTCGCCCTACGCCAGTAATTTTAACTAACAAATCACCTTCTTTTACCTGGCTACGTTTCAACATTCCGTTGTGCGTTTCTTCGTTGATGTATTTACAATCGTCAAATTCTAAAATTCCAGTTGGTGAAAGGTTTTGAACTCTTAAAAACGGTATGCCGTTTTCTTTTTCGGCATAATATTTTTCGCTTTCGGTAGTTTTAGGTGTTGCTCCGCTTGAAATCCCAACTACATAATCGCGTAATTTCTTTGGTTCTTTTGCTAATACTTTCTTTTCAAGTTCCAATAATTCGGGAACATAGTAAAAAGGGTCAAGCCGTTTTTCCAATTCGCTTTTTTGCAAAATGAAAACACGGCTTTTATTTAATGCTATTGATTGTATTGTGTAATTGCTCATTATTTCTCTGTTTCGTTAATATGAGCAATAAACTTTGAAAGCTCTTTACTAATTTCAATTAGCTCGTTGTTATTGGTGTTTCTACCTGTGGCATCGTAGCCAATATCTTCGGCTATGGCCATAAAAATGGGGTAGTCGTCTAAAGTGGTTTGTTTCGCCAAAAAGTATTTTTCGGTTAAGTCTTCTTTGAGCAAATTCACTTTGTCGGTAAATGCAGTTTGGATTGCTGTTTTATCTGCTTGTATTATTTCAGCAATTTCCTTTTTACTGGCTTTGGGGTTGATTGCTTTTGCATCGGCTTCCAACTTCTTAATTGCCGTTGCTTTTCCCTTTTCCCATTTCTCAATAGTTGCAATATAACTACTGTCTTTCTTTAAAGTCTCCTTGAGTTTGTTTTTCTGGTTGTTGATTTTTTCGGTTTGGTTTTCACTGTGTTTTCTCAGAAACAAAACTGAACTTTTTACACCTGCACCAGTAGCACTAAAAGCGGTTTGAGGCATAGAAACAACGGCAACAATACGGAACATTTCTTCAATGTTATCACGCACATATTGCATACTGCTGTTGGTCAAAATTCCATCGGGAATTACAATCGCCAAATAACCATGTTCAACTAAAAATTTATGGCATTGCTCCAAAAACAATACTTCGGTGCTTTGGCTGTCTCGCGGGCTTTTCTTTTTGGTGACTTCTGCTTTAATGTCTAACCAGTCAATTTCTTTTGTACCCAACGAGTATAAACTCAAATATGCTTTTTCTGAAAGTTTTATCGAACTGCCAAAAGGCGGATTTGTAATAATAAAATCAAACGAATTGTATTTAAACTCTTTGTTGCCCGATTTTTCCTGCATTTCAAGGTCGGTTAAAAGACCATCGGATGCAATTACGTTGGTATGTCCGTCATCGTGAATAATCATATTCATTTTGGCGGTTCGGGCAATCTGGTCGTTTATCTCAATGCCGAAAAGATTTTTTTCAGCAAAGTCGTGCCAATATTTGTAATGGTCTTTTTCGTCATTTACAGGGTGGTAATATTCGTTTGCTTGTTCTCTTACTTTGTCCAATGCATAAAGCAAAAAGCCACCACTTCCACAACTTGTGTCAAGTACCCGTGATTTATGGTTAATTGGCAAACTGTCAACTATAAATTTCACAATCGGACGAGGTGTAAAGTATTGTCCGAACTCGCCACGAAAGTAACTGCCCATAAATGTTTCAAAGGCTTTGCCTTTGCTGTCAAGGTCAGTTTTATTGAGGTTTATTCGCTGAAAATACTTTACTATTGTGAGCGTTTCTTGTGCCGTTAATGAAATTCCGTCTTTGAAAACTTCGGGTGCATCTTTTTCACCAATTGCATAAATTTTCTTGATACGTTTTAACAAATCTTCGGGGTCTTCGTCACGGAAGATTTGGAAATCGTAAGGGTCTCCAATTTTTCTTGGGTGTTTTTCATCCCAAATTTTACAGAAAATCAATTTATCTAATTCGTCAAACGCAACGCTAGGATTCCGTTGTCCGCCACCCCAAAGAGCTTGATGCGATTGAGTGAAAATCTTTGTTAATTCGCTTTCTGTTACAACTTGAAGTTCAAAAAACTTTTGCTTTGCATTTGGGTCTGGTTCGCTTACAATGCTTAAATCTTCTGTATCGGTTTGCGAAATACCGCCTTTTAAATACTTGTATGGGGCAAGTTTTTTAATCCCAAATTGTGGAATATCGGGAACTTCAATTCTACTTTTCGGTTTCTTGTCTGGTACTTCGTAATACTGGTTTTTAATTCGGGAAGTAGTCCAAACATATTTTGCACCTTCGGCAACAGCGTAGCTGTATGCCTGGTCAACTGCAATATTAAATTGTTGGTCTGTTAAATCTTCCTTTTTGCACTCAATTAAAATGTATGTTTCTTCGCACTCATCGTCATTGTAAACAACAATATCAGCTTCTTTGGTTTCCGAACCCATCTGA
>CAYZQG010000203.1:0-2793 GCA_964480685.1 uncultured Lentimicrobiaceae bacterium | reverse complement strand
TAATGCATACACAAAGCCCGAACAGGCAACATTTATATCCAAACAAGGACATATTGCTCCAATTCTTCCTTGAATAATACTACTAAGAGAAGGTGTTGCGTAAATATTTACTAAATTAGAACATAGAATATAATCCATATCCGTTACAGTAAGTTTTGCGTTTTCCAATGCTTCTTTAACTGCTATAGCTGCTAAATCTACGACTGTTTCTGTGGAAAGTATTCTCCGTTTCTTAACTCCTGTTCGTGTTGAAATCCATTCGTCGCTCGTATCCAAAAAAGTTGACAGCATGTCATTACTTACTGATAAAGAGGGCAAAGCACTACCTGTTCCGATAATTTTCATACAATAACCTTTATTTTCTTTTTCTTGTCAATATTTTTCAACCTTCATTTAGCTGCCTAAAAAAGTGCTGCAAAGGAAAAATTTTTTTTTACTTCTACTCTAAAAAAGGGATAACTAATTTTAAAATGGGATATAAACAAATTATCAGGGATGAAAATCCTAATTATGGGATGAAATTTAAAAAAGTAGGATTTCAATTGATTTTTTTTGTACTTTTGCCCCACTTTTATCAACAACGAAATGAGCAAAAAGACACCTGTATTCTTAACTGAAAAAGTAAATATAGTCAAATTTTTATTTTTTGTAACCGTTTTTGCCCTTACATTTATCCTAATTTATAAACCTCTCGAATTAACAAAAATTTGGCAAGAACTTATTGGAAAGGAATTTCCATTATTATATATGAGTTTTATTGTCATTATTGGTTTTATCGTTCTAATTATTAGTCGGATAGTCTTATATCATACGCAAAAGAAAATTCCTATCAATTATCTCTACTATATTTTGTGGATGATTGCCGAAATCAGTTTAATTACTTTTATATGTACACTTACTGCATGGATTATCAATGAACAACATACTATTTTCTTTAAAATACTTCCTCGTACTTTTTATTATACCGTTTCAATTTTATCAATCCCATATATTATTTTTTGGCTTTATTTTTCATCAAAAGAAAAAGAAAGATTTATAAAAAAAATTACCGAAATCGACAATATCAACGAAGATATTGCGAATACAAAAGATATTATAAATTTGAGAGATGAAAAGGGAAATCTTCGTTTATCCATCAAAATGGATAATTTATTTTATATAGAATCGGCAAATAATTATATTTATGTGTATTATGAAAACAGTAAAAAGGAACTTTCAAAATGCACGATACGCAGTTCTTTAAAAATTATCGAAGATACATTTCCGGGTATAGGCTTAATACGTTGCCATCGTTCTTACATTATTAATTTTAAAAAAGTAAAAGTTTTGAAAAAGGAAAAAGAAGGTTTAATTATCGAACTCGATTTTAACGGAATTTCGGATATTCCTGTTTCAAAAACATATATAGATGAAATTATCAGTTTGTTTTCAAAATATTCGGTTTAAAAACTAAAATCTGTTATCCTGAAGCCGCTATTTATTTCAATAATCGAATGCGGTTTACACTTTTTTATGTACTTTTGCATGGTTATAAAATACTTAATAAAAATATATGGATTCATTAATTGATAAATTAGAAATAATTTATTCCCGTTGGCTTGAGATTGGAGAGCAAATTGCTCAACCTGAGATTATTGCCGACATGAAACGTTATGTAAAACTGAATAAAGATTATAAAGATTTACAAGCCGTCGTTGAAGTTTACAAAGAATATAAAAATGTGCTGAGCAATATAAAAAATGCTAAGGATGTTCTTATCAATGAAAAAGATGATGAATTTCGAGCCATGGCAAAAGAAGAACTTATATCCCTTAACGAACGCTGCGAGCAACTCGAAACCGACATTCGCATTTTATTAATACCTACAGATCCTCAAGACAGTAAAAATGCCGTTGTGGAAATACGTGCCGGAACCGGAGGCGATGAAGCCAGTATTTTTGCCGGCGATTTGTTCAGGATGTATTCACACTATTGTGAAACTAAAAATTGGAAATTGGATGTCGTTTCCATTACCGAAGGCACGGTTGGCGGTTTTAAAGAAATTGTTTTTGATGTTATCGGTGATGGCGTTTACGGTTTATTAAAATACGAGTCAGGCGTACATCGCGTTCAACGAGTTCCGCAAACCGAAGCCCAAGGAAGAGTACACACCTCCGCCGCTTCGGTCGTAGTTTTACCCGAAGCCGATGAATTTGACGTTGTTTTGAAAGAAAAAGATATTCGTAAAGATACGTATTGCTCTTCGGGTCCCGGCGGACAATCGGTGAATACTACTTATTCGGCTATTCGTTTAACCCATATTCCTACCGGAATTGTGGTTGCTATTCAAGATGAAAAATCGCAACTTAAAAACTATGAAAAAGCATTGAAAATCTTACGTACCCGTATTTATGAAATGGAATATCAAAAATATTTAGATGAAATTTCCAGTAAACGTAAAACCATGGTTTCGACCGGCGACCGTTCTGCGAAAATACGTACGTATAATTATCCTCAAAATCGAGTTACCGATCATCGTATTAACTTAACAATGTATAATCTAACCGGTTTTGTAAATGGTGATATTCAAGAAACTATCGAAGCTTTGCAAGTAGCTGAAAATGCCGAAAGACTAAAAGCCACCGTAGAAGCCTAAAAATTTAACCTATGAAAACAGCTCTTTTTCCATCAAAAAGCTAATGACATTTCCTCCTTTACTTGTTGAAAAGCATTTGAAAATTTGCTTTGCCGGAGACACCATGAAAGAAGGTGTTTTTTCATCAACAAAAGGACTAAGGCCTTTTAAGTTTGCAC
>CAYZQG010000202.1:0-2799 GCA_964480685.1 uncultured Lentimicrobiaceae bacterium | reverse complement strand
CCCTCCTTTCATCTATTCAGAGTAAAATGCTGTCATTCTGAGCAAAGCGAAGAATTCCTAAATTTTCACCAGACAATAATAATATAAAATTTAAAAACGAAGGCTTTTGTAAAATCAATTCAACTTGGTAAACGTCAACTTTTTCATTGCGTTTAAGAAAACGATACCCTATCGAAAATTAGTTTGCTCTTCCAAATTCCATCAGATAAGCTTTTAAGAACCCGTCAATTTCTCCATCAAGTACGGCTGAAGCATTGGAAGTTTCGAAATTTGTTCGATTGTCTTTCACCAATTTATAGGGATGTAATACATAATTCCGTATTTGTGAGCCCCATTCTATCTTTTTTTTGTTGCTTTCAATCTCGTTGATTTTAGCGTACTTTTTTTGCAATTCCTGTTCATATAAACGGGATTTCAGCATCTGAATGGCTTTTTCTTTATTCTGTAATTGAGAACGCGTTTCCTGACATTCGATAACCAATCCGGTAGGTTGATGGTGAAGCCGAACGGCCGTTTCTACTTTGTTTACATTTTGTCCGCCGGGACCTCCCGAACGGTAGGTATCCCAACTAATATCGCCGGGATTGATTTGTATAACAATGCTTTCATCAATCAAAGGATACGCAAACACAGAGGCAAAGGACGTATGGCGTCTGTTGCCTGAATCGAAAGGGGATAGACGTACCAAACGATGAACGCCCGATTCACTTTTAAGGTTGCCATATACATACGCACCATCAATTTCAATGGTTACCGACTTTATTCCGGCAACATCTCCTTCCAGACGATCCAATTCCTTGACGTTAAAAGCATGGTTTTCGCTCCAACGTACATACATGCGTAAAAGCATCTCCGCCCAATCTTGACTCTCGGTGCCTCCTGCTCCCGAATTGATGGTCAATACCGCTCCCAAACGGTCTTCTTCATCGTTCATCATATTTCGGAACTCCAAGTTTTCTACCGCATTGTTCGCTTTTTGTAAGGTTGCTTCGTATTCGGCTTCGTCCATGCCGCCTGCTTCGAGAAATTCATAAGCAAGTCGTGCTTCATTGACTAACGAATGCGTAAGGGCAAATTGATTTGTCCACGATTTGATGGCACTGATTTTTTTCAACTCTTTTTCGGCTAAGGAGGGATTATCCCAAAAACCGACTTCATGTGTTTTTTCTTCTAATTTTTCAATTTCTTTGAGCTTATTCTCGACGTCAAAGACACCTCCTCAGCTCTTCCACACGTTGTTCTAATGCTTTGATGGATTCACTTTGTATCATTATTCTCTTTCTATATTAGTATCAATAAATTCTTGTATAATTGTATATTCATAGCCTTTTGTGAGTAGATAACGTATTAGCTTTTGCTTTTGTTCATTGACCGATAAGGAGGGGTGTATGCGTAACCATTTATCGGCTTGCTTTCGTATGGTTTGTTCGTAATCGGCTTTCTCTATCGTGTTTATGGCTTTTTGAATACATACATCACTGATTTGTTTTACCTGTAAAGCATGCTTAATCTTATGCTTTCCCCATCCTTTAATGCGTGATTTCCCTTCGACAAACAAACAAGCAAAACGCAATTCATGAATATAATCTTGTGTAATTAATTCACAGATAATCCATTCGCATTCTCTTTCGCTGAGTCCCCATACATGCAACTTAGTGCGAACTTCCGATGAACAGCGTTCTTGATAAGCACAATATTTTTTTGCTTTTGCCAATCCTTCTTCAAGTGTGAATGTTTGTCGTTTCATTTTTTGTAAAGTGGCGAAGTGTTTCATGCCCAAATAAGGGATAGCTGTTATATTTTTTTTTAAGGTTTATTCTTCAAATTTCAACGTATCATAACGAGCGTTGTATCCCGACCATATTCCGGTTACATTTTCTCCTTTAAGATTGGTAGGGTGAGTGCCCGGGGTAACAAAAGGATTCTGTCCACCCGATATTTCAGATTGAAGCGAAGTCCAATATTTCTTTGTATCAATATCGGTAGTAGTTGATTTAACGAAAACTACATCTCCGGGACGGAAAGTTACTCGGTAATAATTATCGTATTCTTCCGGAGTCATATTTGCCGACAAAATATTACTTACCGGCGTTCGTACCAAATCGAAATTAAGTGTTAAGCCGTTAAAGGTAAGGTCGTCGAAAATCCCGATGGATACTTGACTATACGACATATCTAAATTTTTTATTTGAGTAAAGAAACGGTAACAATTAAATTCATCGCTTTTGTCTCTAAAAAGAATTCGTATGGTTGCCGAAGTGTCGTCAGCATCTTTTTTATTAAAATAGAGTGTGTCTAATAAAACGGGAGTTAAGGGTATCGTCGTAGTGGCGGTATATACGCTGCTTTTGGTTGAAATGCTAAGATTGTAGGTGTGCCCGGCTTTTCCTAAAATTGAAGAACCTATATATGCTTTGCCTAATAAACCGTATAAATGATCTGCCGAGAATCCAAGCGTGAGGGTTTCCGTATTCCCCTCATCGTCGCTTACCTTAACAGTGGCTGTTGAATCAATCGATTGAAGAATGGTGGCTAAGGTGATTTCCGAATAATACGACATCGATCGGGAAATGATAACCGTTGCCGGTTTGCCCGTCTCTATCCACCCTTCGATAACCAATGGATTGTTATGATTCGGTATTGTAAGCGAAATAGGTGTTTCACAGCTTATTATAAATATTCCTAGTAAACAGGGAAATAATATTTTCTTGATTAATTTCATAAAAGTATTCGTTTTTTTTAGTAACGCAAAAGTAATTAAATTTATTTAATCGAAAATGTATTCCAAATTAAAATTTT
>CAYZQG010000201.1:0-2904 GCA_964480685.1 uncultured Lentimicrobiaceae bacterium | reverse complement strand
CATGGCAGTGGTTTTACCGGCACCGTTTGCACCGAGAAAACCAAAGATTTCACCTTTAGGCACTTGGAAACTGATGCGATCTACGGCGGTAAAAGAACCAAATCGTTTGGTTAAATGATTGGCTGTTATGGAGTAATTTTCGTTATTCATGGCTGTTAAAGGTTAAACTTTCTTCGTTAGTATGCTCGGCAAGTTTCATAAAACAATCTTCAACCGATGCTTGAATAGTATGTAAAACTATGTTTGTATGTCCTGAATTTTCAAGATATTGTTTTATATCATTTGAGAAATTATCGGCTTGCGTGTTGTTAGTAAAAGTTTGATTTGTAGTAATATGATGTACATCGCCAAAAGCATAACAGGTTTTAATTTCGGGATGTTTGCGTAAATCGGTAAGTAGCTTTGACATGTGCTCGGATGAAACCGCCCAAAGAAGTTCGGTATATTCGTTTACAATGTTTTGTGGTGTATTTACTGTTAAGAATTTCCCTTTTTGAATCAAGGCTATTCGATCGCATAAACCGGCTTCGTCCATATAGGAAGTAGAAACTAAGATAACAATGCCTTCTTTTTTTAATTCTTGAAGCATATCCCAAAATTCTTTTCGCGAAACGGGGTCAACGCCTGTTGTGGGTTCATCTAAAAATAAAATGTCCGGTTTGTGAATCAAGGCACAACTCAACGCTAATTTTTGTTTCATTCCTCCCGACAAAGCACCGGCACGTCGGTTTTTAAAAGGTTCTAATTGTTTGTAAATGTCTTTAATAAGGCGGTAGTTTTCTTCGATAGTGGTGTTGAAAATACTGACAAAAAATTTCAAGTTTTCTTCAACGGATAAATCTTGGTATAAGGAAAATTTTCCCGGCATGTATCCGATGTTGTTTCGAATTGTACGATAGTTTTTTACACTATCCAAGCCATTGATATGAACACTTCCTTGGTCGGCTAAAATCAAGGTAGTAAGAATACGGAAAAGGGTGCTTTTACCGGCTCCGTCAGGACCGATAATGCCGAAAATTTCTTTTCCGGACACTTCGAACGAAATATCTTGCAAGGCTTTGACTTTACCGTAACTTTTTGATATGTGTTCAACTTTAATCATCTTTTTTATTTTTCCGGAATATTAATACCACCGTACATGCCGATTTTTAAATAACCGTTATTTTTTACGTTAATTTTCACGGCATAAACCAAATTGGCTCGTTCATCGCGGGTTTGAATCGTTTTGGGGGTAAATTCCGACTTGTCGGAAATCCAAAGAATGTTCCCTTTGTATTTTTTAACGACTTCTTTGTTGTAATCGGCATAAACAGGTACATCATCACCAATTTTTAATTGGGTTAATTGATCGGATGTAATGTAAACCCTAAGGAGGATGTTGCTGAGATTGGCTACTTTAAATAATGCTTTTCCGGCAATTGCCAATTCGCCGAATTCGGCATATTTTACTAAGATAGTACCATCAATGGGACTGATAATGTAGCATTTTTTTATTTGATCTTCGATTTGAGCAATTTGTATATCCAAGGCACTGCTTTCTTCCGAAATACTGTTGTTGCCTCTTTCCATCAACGATTTTTGAGCATCCAATTGTTTGCTCAAGGTAGCAATTTGAGCATTGATGTCGTCTAATTGTTTGCGGTTGGCGGCATCGGCTTTCAATAGGTTTTCGATGCGTGTTTTTTCCTGTTTGGCAGTTGTAATTTGTTGTTGTAAAGCGGCAATTTGTTTGTCAACATCGGTTTTACGACTGTTGGCGGCTTTGATGCTTTGTAAGAGTTGTAATTTTTTTAAATACAATTGAGTGGTATCAATACAACCTAAAACTTGTCCGGCTTTCACTGTTGAGCCTTCTTCGACATTGAATTGCGTGATTTTACCGTTGGCTTCGGACGAAACAATGACTTCGGTCGCTTCGAAAGTACCGGAAGCATCGTATTCGTTGGCATTTCTTCGACAGGATGTGTTTAGCAGGATAAGGCTGCATACTAAGGGTATCCATGTAACATTAATAGTTTTCATATTTATTTTTTTTATTGTTTAAATTCTTTATTCTCCCGTTTCGGTTTTTAATTGATAAATAGAAAGCAGTAATTGCATTTCATGTAATGATTTACATTGTTTAGCCATGTCAGCCAGTACAATATCTTGAATATATTCGTTCACACTGAGAGTTCCGTTTTCGACTTTCTTTTCCGATATGTGTTTGATTTCTTCTCGCAATTGAATTATTTCATCATCTTCGATTAATAATTTTTTATATTTTTCGATTTCACCGTTTGTTTTTGCCAATTGCTGATTAAGTTGAAAAAGAAATGTTTCGCGTTGAATTTGAAGGGTGTTTTTGGCAATATTCACATTTTTAGTTTCATTGTTGTAGGTATATAAACCGGCAAAATTCCACGATAAGGAAATACCTCCGATAAAGTAGGGAGTAAATCCGCTTGCAAACATATTTAGACCCGGATTGGAATATGCTCCTTGCGCAAAAAGTCCGAGGCGAGGCATGCCTTTGGCAAGAATTCCTTTTTTCTGAAGGGCTAATTGATTGATTTGAGCATCGTATAATTTTAATTCCGGACGTGTAACCATTGAATTTACAGTGGATTCACTCATTGGTTTCACCAATTGGATAGTGTCGGTTATTTCTTGTCCGATTAACAACGAAAGCATTTTGCGGAAAGCATCTACATTGGTAAGCATTTCGGTTTCGGTTTGTTTGCGTTGAAGTAGTTCTACCTTCATCTTCTTTACATCGGAAGTTCCGGCAATACCGTTTTCGGCATAGATTTCTATACGGTGAAAATTTCGTTCTAATTCTTTTATAAACAATTCATTTTGTTTTAATTGCTCTTCAAAAAGCAAAATGCCGAAATAAAGCTGATTGATTTGCCTTTTTACGGC
>CAYZQG010000200.1:0-2948 GCA_964480685.1 uncultured Lentimicrobiaceae bacterium | reverse complement strand
ATAGATAAAGTTACCGATGCTTCGTTTAAGGAATTAACGGTAAGCGATAGTAGCGGACAAAAAATGCTAGAATCGCGACAAGAATTTTCTTTTTTATCGCCTTCTATTACATTGAAACATAACTATCGTAAAGCTTTTATAACGCTTGATTTTGATGTAAAAAGTCTTGATACGACTAAAAAGATGCCGGTTGCTGTTTTATCCATAGAGAAAGGCAACGAACACTATCATTGGGATGAACGTAAACTATCTGATATAAATGGGATTTCGTTAAATACAGGCAAATGGGAGCATTTTAGTTCAGAATTTGAAATTGAATCGAGTTCGTTGGAAAAAGAAAGAGCGTTGATGTTGTTTTTATTCAAAAATCAAGGCGATGTTTTATACGACAACATATCACTGAAAATAGAAACCATAAAATAATAATCATGAAAAAAATTGCAGTGTTAATACCTTGTTATAATGAAGAACAAACCATTGAAAAGGTTATACTAGATTTCCGGAATTTTTTGCCAGAAGCAACTGTTTATGTGTATGATAATAATTCATCCGACCGAACGCTTGAAAAGGCAAAAGCTGCCGGAGCTGTGGTTAAATCGGAGTATCAACAAGGAAAAGGAAATGTAATTCGTCGCATGTTTCGTGAAATTGATGCCGATTGCTATGTGTTAATAGATGGAGATGATACCTATCCGGTTGAAAATGTGTTGGAAATGGTAGAAATGGTATTGAATAAAAATGTGGATATGGTCATTGGTGATCGTTTATCTTCGACCTATTTTATGGAAAATAAGCGTGCTTTTCATAATAACGGCAATAAATTGGTACGTTGGTTGATAAATTATTTATGGAAAACAAACATCAAAGATATTATGACCGGATACAGAGCTTTCAGTAAATCGTTTGTGAAATTATTTCCGGTTATGTCCGAAAAATTTGAAATCGAAACCGAAATGACCTTACATGCTTTGGATAAACGCTTTTCGATGAAGGAAACACCGGTTCAATATAAAGATAGACCGGAAGGGAGTGTGTCGAAATTAAATACGTTTTCAGATGGGTTTAAAATCCTGAAAATTATATTTATTCTTTTTAAAGAATATCGCCCCTTATTGTTTTTCGGGTGGCTTGCTTTGATCTTGGCTTTGGTGTCAGTAGGCTTATTTATTCCCATTTTAATTGAATTTTTTGAAACGGGATTCGTACCGCGTTTCCCGACTTTATTTGTGTCCATTTTTTTTGCATTAGTTGCCATTCAATCTTTTTTTACGGGTTTATGCCTTGATGTGATTGTGCAAAAAGATCGAAAAATGTTTGAATTAAAACGAATTGAATTTAACCGATAAACGTTTAATTATGAAAGTATTTTTGAAATATTTTAAAGTATTTGTTTTATTAATAGGAATTTATGTTGTATTTTCCGTGTTAAGCTGTTTCATTCCAAACAAAATAATTCATAAAAATATTGAACGTTCAGTGGTTAAATTGGAACGGGAAGGGGATTACCCTTTTGTGGTAAATTCTCAAAAAGAATATCGTTTGGATAATTTTACGGATGCAATGATTATCAATCAAATATATTCAATTGATAATTCTCATCCTTTTACTTCTTTTATCTTTGTAAAACATCAAATTACTCCCAAAATGTCAAAAGTGCAAGCGTTGGCATGGCGAGTAAAACATCCTAAAGAGCCGAATTCAATTTATCCGCGTTATTGGCATGGGAATACCTTTGTTACGCGATTATTATTTTTAATCGGTGATTTTTCAAAAATACGATGGATTTTATATGCGGTTTCATCAATGCTTTTTATAGTTTTTTGTGTGGTTTTATATAAAAAATCAAATTTGATTAATACGATAGCTGCTGCAAGCGGTTTGCTTTTTGTTAATTTTTTTGTAACACAATTTTCCATTCAATTTTCTCCGGTTATTGTTTTATCTTTATTATCTTCGATTCTACTATGTTATAATATTCGAAACGAGAAAAGAATACCAATGATCTTTTTTATATTCGGGTCGTTGACTGCATATATGGATTTGCTTACAACACCCTTACTTACCTTAGGCATTCCGTTAATGGTTTATTTTTTACTAACAAAGGATGCTATTGAAAATGAATCTCTTAAAAAAAGCATACAAACCTTGATTATCATTGCTTTTTTATGGGTTTTGGGATATGGATTTACCTGGATTACCAAGTGGTTGATAGCCACGGTTTTTACCGATATGAATGTGTTTAAAGATGCGTGGGAAGCAACAACCTATCGTTTGCAATCGGAAGCAAATCAAAGAAAACCATTTACACGATTTGATGCCATCGGACTTAATGCCAAAATGTTACCCTGGGTGTATATTAATGCTATACTGAGTGTATTGTTATTGATGGCAAGCTGTTTCTTTCGTAAAAAAGGTATTAAATCCGCATTGATTTTTATTGTAATAGCGATGATTCCCTATTTATGGTTTTATGTGGTGGCAAATCATTCGTTTCTGCACTGGTGGTTTGTGTATAGAGTTCAAGCAATTTCGGTAAGTTGTTTATTCTTAGCTTTTCTAAGTTTAATTTCATGGGATAAATGGATTGGCTTTTTTACTAAACTTCGACATAACAGAAGATGAAATAAAAAAGTGTTGTTTGTATGGTTGACGGTGGTAGGTTTATTAGTAAGCTGTCATTTGGAAAAAACGAAGCATGAAAAATCTCAATGTATGTATCCGGAGTCTAAAATAAGGGCACATAAAGGCAACGATACAGCCGAAGCAAAAGTAAAAGATATTTGTAGTATGTTGGAAACAGACAGTTACGGCTTATTGGTATCAAAAAACAGAAAAAAACATTGAAAAATTGAATCCGGATGCGATTAGCGGTGAATTCAGAATGGTCTCTTTATTAACCAATTTTTTTCCGGATTTAAATGTTCATATTTGGAATACGCCCATTAAAG
>CAYZQG010000199.1:0-2978 GCA_964480685.1 uncultured Lentimicrobiaceae bacterium | reverse complement strand
AAGGAGAATTACGGCGTTTGATTAAAGAAGGTGGATTGTTTATCAATAAAGACAAAGTTATAGAAGAAATCAAGATTTCCGAAAATCAATTAATCAATCGGAAATATATAGTAGTTCAAAAAGGGAAGAAAAATTATTATGTAATTATAGCACAATAAATTAAATCAAAATGAGAAAAATTTTACGAATAATTATCGGATTGGCAGTAATAAGTATATTAATTCCGGTTTCGTATAGCCAAGACTTAACCGATACACAGGAATCAAGTGTGAAATTTCGCAATAAAAATTTAGGAGTTGAAAAAAAGAAATCGGCAAGTAAAATTCGACGTGGCGGAATTACAACTTATCCGCGAGGTATTGCCGATAAAAAAATAAATTTCGGATTTACTATAGGCGGAGATTTAGCTTTGATGACAGCTTTAAATGTAGAAAAATGTCCCGTTGGCGGAAATTTTTCCATGTTTATGCACAGTGTGTTAAAAAATACGAATACACTTGCTTTGGGTGCTGAAGTAAAAGGATTTTATTTATTAGCTAACAAAGAAGATTTGACGAATGAATTTATTGTTCCCGGATCGGATGTGGATGCTCCTACTGTAAAAGTAGGGAATTGGATAGTAGGCGCCGTTCAATTTAGTGTATTGGGTAATTTTAACCCTTTACCACGTTTTAATATTCAATTAAAGGCAAATTTGGGCCCGCTAATTGCCGTTGTCCCTAACTATGAAGCTACCTATCAATTTAAAGAACGACAATATGATGGCGCTTATAAAACCACAAGCTACCACTTTGTATACCAAGCCCCAATATCTAAAACATTAGCAATTGGCGGGGCTTTAACCGTAGGAACGGATATGTTATATGCGTTAACAAAAAATATGGAATTTAAAGTTGGAGTAGATTGGTCTTATTTACGCTTTAATTATTCCAAAATGTGGGAAGAAACTATTGACTATGAATCGTATGTTCAAACAAAAGATCCTTATATAACAAAAGAAGTTGCCCAATTCGGAGTGTTCGACATTCATCTGGGCTTTGCTTTTAGTTTTTAAAAATAAAATAATCTATAATAAAATTATTATCATGAATAACGCAGTTTTTAGTTTTAGAGAGCCTAAAAATGAACCGGTTTTAACGTATGCTCCCGGTTCGGAAGAAAGAAAACTTTTACAAGAAGAGATTGAAAAACAAGCAAATATGGAAGTAGAAATACCTCTGATTATTGGTGGAAAAGAAATTAGAACCGGAAAATTAGGGAAAGTGGTTATGCCTTGCGATCATAAACATGTATTGGGGACTTACCATAAATGTACGGAAAAAGAAGTTCGTATGGCTATTGATGCTGCTATGGAAGCAAAAGAAAAATGGGCGAATTTACCTTGGATAGAACGTTGCAGTATCATGCTACGTGCAGCCGAACTTTTTGCAAAAAAATATCGTTACGTAATAAATGCTGCCTGTATGCTCGGTCAAGCAAAAAATCCAATGCAAGCTGAAATTGATGCAGCTTGTGAATCAATCGATTTTATGCGATTTAATCCATTTTTTGCAGCTCAAATTTATGCACAACAGCCTCTTTCACCACAAGATTGTATAAATCGTATTGAATATCGTCCGTTAGAAGGTTTTGTTTATACCATTACTCCATTTAATTTTACAGCTATAGCCGTAAATTTGAATATTAGTCCCGTTTTAATGGGAAATGTTACCGTTTGGAAACCCGCAACAACATCTATATTATCCAGTTATTATGCAATGAAAATATTCATGGAAGCTGGAGTGCCCGCCGGTGTTATTAACTTTGTTCCCGGTTCCGGTGCAACCATCAGCGATATTGTTTTAAACGATCCGAATTTTGGTGGAATTCACTTTACGGGTTCAACAGCTGTTTTTAATAATTTTTGGAAAACCGTAGGTGAAAATGCCCCTAAATATAAAACCTATCCTAAATTGGTAGGCGAAACCGGTGGTAAAGATTTTATTTTTGCTCATCATACTGCTTGTGCAAAAGAAGTAGCTACCGCTATTGTTCGCGGTGGTTTTGAATTCCAAGGACAAAAATGCTCTGCTGCATCCCGCGCTTATATCCCTCAATCCTTATGGAACGATGTGAAATCAATGGCTGTTGAAATGTTGAAAGACATTAAAATGGGCGATGTCCGTGATTTTTCCAATTTTGTAAATGCAGTTATTGATGAATCTTCGTTTGATAATATTGCCGGTTTTATTGAAAGAGCAAAACAATCAAAGGATGCTGAAATTGTTTTTGGAGGTAAATGTGATAAAACGGTCGGTTATTTTATTGAACCTACGGTTATCCTCGCTAAAAAACCCGATTATGAAAGTATGGTAGAAGAAATTTTTGGTCCGGTAATGACAATTTTTGTTTACGATGATGCCAAATATGAAGAAACATTGAAGCTGTGTAACGAAACATCTCCTTATGCTCTAACAGGTTCTATTTTTGCTCACGATAGATATGCCGTAATGATTGCTGATAACTATTTACGTTATGCAGCGGGAAATTTTTATATCAACGATAAACCCACCGGTGCCGTTGTCGGTCAACAACCGTTTGGGGGTGGGCGTGCTTCCGGTACCAATGACAAAGCCGGCAGTTATCTTAATTTAATACGTTGGGTATCACCAAGAACTATTAAAGAAACGTTGGTTCCGCCTACCGATTACAAATATCCTTTCTTGAAAAAATAAAGATTACATAATTTAAAAAAAACGCCTCATTTTTTTTGAGGCGTTTTTTTTAAAAAAAATAAAGTGCATGCAACAAATTGACTTTTGGTTACATCTAACAAATAGAAAATAAAAAATTACAGGTATGAAAACTTTAGCATTTAAATCCGGATTTATAAAACAGATACTACTTATTAGTATAATTGTTTTTATAAGTAATCAGGCTAAATCTCAATTAGGATCAGCTTGCCCTAACCTAAACTTCAGTCAAGGGAATTTTGCAAA
>CAYZQG010000198.1:0-3022 GCA_964480685.1 uncultured Lentimicrobiaceae bacterium | reverse complement strand
TATTCGGTTGCCGTTACCAATAATTATCAGCAAGCCGATACGGGAACGAAAATGATTCATCTCGGAAAGAATACCAAAAGTACCATTATCTCCAAAGGTATTTCGGCAGGGTATAGTCAAAACAGTTATCGAGGGTTGGTGCGTATTGCTAAGCAAGCCGAAAAAGCACGGAATTATTCGCAATGCGATTCCCTGTTGCTGGGTGATAAATGCGGGGCTCATACTTGGCCCTTTATTGAATGTGATAATAAATCGGCAATTCTTGAACACGAGGCTTCGACTTCTAAAATTTCGGAAGACCAATTGTTTTACTGTCAACAAAGGGGTATTGGCGTAGAAAGTGCCATTGGACTGATTGTAAACGGCTACGCCAAAGATGTCTTGAAACGTCTTCCGATGGAATTTGCTGTTGAAGCACAGAAACTTCTGAACGTGAGTTTGGTAGGAACAGTGGGATAATTGTTGCGATAAGTCTGTTTCCGGTGCCGAAAAAAGTTTTTTGCCCTCCGTCTGGATTTAACGCGGATTTAAACCAATGCTACGGAGGAACACGATTTTTTACCTATAGATTTACATTGATTGAAGAAGTAGTGAGCGGGTGATTGTGTATTACCTCTCACGTGTTTCGTAGGGGTAGCTTATAACGTCAGGCGGAATAGTACGTGTTACTTTGTATATTATTGTAATTTATTTATTTTGAATACATACAAGGTATATGTTTCTGTAGAAAAATAGATATGTTCTAAGGTAAATGTTTCTTTAAATTTCTGCAGAATACCATTATCGGGCAAAGAAAAATTAGCACCGGCATCTAAGAAAATTACAGTATCAAAACGATTAAGAGACGAAAAATCAATCTGATTTTGATGATCGCTTGGAAATATGTTATCGTTGTATAAGCACCGGCGTATGTTTTTCTTTATCTCAATTTCATTGTAGTCTTTAAAACAATTTATATTATAATAATACATAAAATTCATATCAAACCAAGTCGGACAGAAAAAAACAGCGACCTTTTCGGTTTTTAACTTTTTAATCTTTTCAATCGTTGCTTTTACATGCATTTTATTTGAATAATTCGGTTTTGCAGTATAAATGAATAAGATACATAGCAAACCGGGAAGTAGGTATTTCACATATTTTCTTTTAATCAGGTAATCGACTGCGATAGCCAATAAAATACAAAACGCAATGGCAGCAGACATCAAATATCGATCCATAAACATGGGTATCAGGAATGATATGCCAAACATAAACAGGAAAATAAATAAAAACCAAAATATAATACAGTTTGTACTGTAGGATGTTGTGCTTACTTTTTTCTTTATGATAAAGTATTTAATGGCAGCAACCGATACTATGGAAATAACGAAAACGGTAACAATAGGTTTGTTTGAAAATTTCCATAACATGTTGTAAATGCTTTTTATGCCATTTGGAATTTTTAACCATGTTCCATTAACGGAAGCATCTATAAATCTGTTAAAAATAATGATAATGTTGGGTAAATAAGCAATTGCTAGAATGAAAATAGCATATAATAGGAACTTCCAATATTTTAAAAGAAGTTCTTTGTGAAAGACAATAAATAAGCATTGAACTATCAAAATAAAGAAACCGAAATAATGAGCATAAATTAATACTATATCGGATAGAATAAGTAAGGTAAAATTAGTGATGTTTTGGCGTTTTGTTTGGTGAGTGTCTGTATTTATTAATAGTAAATAGTAATACATGGATAGAGCCGTAAGCATTCCTAATAAGGTATAAACTCTTGCTTCGTGAGCCAACAAGGTGTGATAGTTTGAAAAAATAAAAAATACTGCAGCATATATCGCAACCCGTAGATTGAAGTTTTTTATACTTAGTTTAT
This sequence comes from uncultured Lentimicrobiaceae bacterium, assembly GCA_964480685.1. Taxonomy (GTDB): domain Bacteria; phylum Bacteroidota; class Bacteroidia; order Bacteroidales; family WCHB1-69; genus UBA5266. The sequence goes on along the minus strand of CAYZQG010000198.1, from coordinate 1,149 downwards.
ATATGAAAAATAAGGTGATACAGCTAAATACTAAGGACGGGAACCTAACCGATAAAGCCGATATACCAAAGATTTTAATCCAAAAATGCAGTAAAATTTCATACAAAGGGGGATTATTGCCGGTTGATAATTGTTTTATAATTGCACTCACACTCATTTGTGCATGATAAATGCTAAATGGTTCGTCGCCGGCAATGGAATCGTTAGAGATAAAAAGTCCTTTGAAAAGGAAGTTTATCAATACCAATACCAATGGTATCCAGATATGTATGCTTACTCTTTTTAAAACATCTTTTTTTTCTTTGTTCATGTAGGAACCGGATATGAGGTTGAATATTTTCAGAAGCAAAAATAGTCAAAATTTAAAATATAATGAAAAGAAAAAATATAAAAATACCGTGATATCGTTTGTGAAAGAATACGTGATTTGAAAAGTTTTTAAAAAAACAATAAAAGGGTATCCTTTGGAGAGAAAATGCTGCGTGCGTATAGTAAATAATAGGTAAGTACTTAATTTAAGACGAGATAAATAAAGTTTCTCTACTTTTTGGAGATGGAGGTGTTTTTTTACACAATAAAAAGATGGCTTTACTTGTTGAAGCCATCTTAGAGTGCTAATTTTTAGCCATTTCTGAAGTGATGAAGCTGAGAGCTGATTTATACTTCTTCACCTTTAAACTCTTCCACGAATTTTTTAATATTTTCGTGATGAATGAGCGAAATGTTGGTTTGAGTTTTGGAAATCTTTTTAATGATAAAGCGTTCCATCGGGTTCATGTCTTCAAAAATGAATTCGCCGCCGAGATAATATTTCACCGTAGCATGTTCGAGTAGCGGTGCGGGATAGGAGGCTTTCATTTCCTCGAGGTGTTTTTCTTCGCCCGGGTCCATGCCGCAAATAAAAAGACCTATTTTTTTTGTCTTCAAGATTTCGATATTCTTTCGGGCTAAAAGTTTGGAATTTTTCATCGGATTTCCGGCATAGATAGCAGTGCCTAAAATAATTGCATCATAATCGGTTAAAGAAGGACATTTTTCGTTTTTTAGGTTATACAAGTTGATGTCTTCTTTTCCCAATTTTTCGGCAAGAATTTCTGCTACTTTGGCGGTTGTGCCGTGTTTTGAACTAAAAATAATAGCTGTTTTCAT
>CAYZQG010000197.1:0-3038 GCA_964480685.1 uncultured Lentimicrobiaceae bacterium | reverse complement strand
TAAACATGTATACCAATGTGAGCCGTTCTATTACATCGTGTATTACCGACATTTATAATCAAAATTTAGCCGGAAAACCATCGGGGACTCAAAACATAAGCGCCGAAGGACCTTTAGGAGGAACGGTAATAATCACAGGTTCAAATAGCGTAAGCGATGATGGATTAAATTCACTTGATTTTTCTTATGAATTACAAAGTGTAAAATATATTTATGTTTCTCAATACTATACAACTGAAATTACGATAACCGGCACCATTACGGAAAAAGGCAGTTTTAAAAATGATGACAATTTTAAAAGTATCAGCTACAAGTCAACAAATATTCGGATTACAGGTTCTATTTACTATACGGAGAATGACAAAATGACTCGCGAAATTGATCTTTCGGGTAATATTACGATCAATAAAGGATGGTCAACAACCGATGCGATTATTTCCGGTTACAGCGTTTCGTATTAACCTAATTAGTATTAAATTATAAATCGTTACAAAATTGCAAGATTTTGCCGCTATTGATTTTGAGACTGCCAATCACTATCCGGGTAGTGTTTGCAGTGTTGGAGTTGTGATTGTTCGTAATGGAGAAATTACCGATACTTTTTACAGCCTAATCCAACCCGAACCAAACTATTATTCGTATTATAACACGTGCATACACGGTCTAACACAAGACGATACCGATTCGGCTCCGGTTTTCTCAAAAGTATGGGCTCAAATCGAACCCTTAATTGAAGGCTTGCCCTTAATAGCTCACAATAAATCGTTTGACGAAAATTGTTTAAAAGTTGCATTTAAAACGTATTGCATGGATTATCCCGATTATACATTTTATTGCACCTTAAGAGCAAGTCGCAGAAAATTTCCACATTTGCCAAATCACCAATTGCATACCGTTGCCGCTTATTGCGGAATTGATTTAAGACACCATCACCATGCCCTTGACGATGCCATGGCTTGTGCCTTGATTGCTATCGAAATAGGCTGATTATCTATTTCTTATTGTTTATTCTCAAAGGATGTAATTGTTAAATTTTCATTAATACGATGAAAGATACCCACTTGATTGTACATTTTTTATACTTTTGCAAACAAAAAAATATCATGTTTCCTTTCGGTTATTTAAAATTATTTATGGCTCCTTTAATGATAGTTTTAGGATTATCTTTTTGCCAACCACACCCTCCTTTAAGCGATGATTCCTTTGTTTCGTATGTGGTAGATCCAGCTACACAAGACCTTGCTTTTTACTGGAAAGACGATACCGGAGCTATTATTTCCACTTTTAATAATTTAAAACTATTTGTTGAAAGTAAAAATCTAACATTGGTTTTTGCTATTAACGGCGGCATGTTTAAAGGCGATTATTCACCCAAAGGTTTATACATTGAAAACGGAAAGCAAATCCATCCGATTGATAAGAAAAAAGGAAGAGGAAATTTTTACATGAAACCCAATGGGGTTTTGTATATAACCGACAAAAAAATCCCTTCTATCTGTAAAACAACCGATTTTAAAAACAACAAACATATTCAATATGCTACCCAATCGGGACCGATGTTAATTATTAACGGACAAATACATCCGACTTTTAAACCGAACTCCAAGCACGTAAACATTCGTAACGGAGTGGGTGTCCTTCCCGACAACAAACTTCTGTTTGCCATCTCGAAAGAACCTGTGAACTTCTATGACTTTGCCTCTTTCTTTTTACGTAAAGGCTGTAAAAATGCCCTTTTCTTAGACGGCATGCTTTCCGAAATGTATTTGCCCGAACAAAATTGGGTGCAATTAGATACCAATTTCGGTGTAATGATTGGCGTTACCAAACCGATTTCCATCCAAACACTGCCCACCAATGAATAGAGTTCACCTTGATTTAATGGATAAAAGCGGTATTTTCTTTATAGAAAAAAAGAAAAAGAAAATCGCTTATATGACATTCCGTTTAACAGATGATAAACAAATTATGGTTGATCATACAATTGTATTTCCTCCTAATGAAGGGAAAGGATATGCAAAAATGCTAATGAAAGAAATGCTTACATTTACTCAACAAAACAACTTGACATTAATTCCGCTTTGCCGATTTGTAAAAGAACAGCTCGTCAATTTTCCGGAATATAAAATTAGGGTTGAAGATATCGAAAACGAATAAGCAAAACATATCATGGAAATTGTAAAAAAATATTCAAACGGAGAAATTACCATCGTGTGGAAACCTGCAAAATGCACGTATGCTGCTGCTTGTGTAAAACTCTGCCCCGAAGTATTTAAACCCCGTGAACGTCCTTGGGTAAAACCCGATAAAGCTACTACGCAAAAAATGATTGATACCATTAATAAATGTCCCTCCGGTGCGTTGACTTTTTTTTATAACGAAGAACATTCATTATAAACTTTTACTTTTTAAAACCACAGTTTTTTTATATAATTTAAATATTTCTCATTCTATTTCAATATATTATAAATTATTTTTAGAAAATTAAAATTTGAATTAAATTTTATGTATTTTTGCATCGTAAAATATAAACCCAAAAATGCAATGAATAAGGGACTATTTCATTTATTTATTCCGGCAAATCTTACCAAGTTTGCTTTTGGGTTGTGTTTTTATGTTTTGGTACTGTTTACACCTTTATTAAAACAGCTAATTTTGCTTGTTAAGCAAGCGTTTGTGTGTAAAACGCTGATATTCACCCCCCCCCCCTCAACATCAAAACAATACTTGTTGGGTGTGGGAAGTAGTAACCTTTATAGAGGGTGTTCCCTCAAAGCAATGTTTTACCTCCGAACCCACTTACCTTTGGTAAGTATTTAATCGAAAGTGTAAGCGAATGCGTTAAAAAAATAGCACACCGATGCTCACGAAATAATGAAAACGCAAAAAACACACATACCGAAAAAATTTAAAACTAAAAACTACTACCGATAATTAAAGGAATTTTTAACACTTTAAAATATAATAAATATGAAAAAGGTAAAAATAATTATAGCCACCTTATTTGTAGTGGCAATAGGAACAGGAATATTTTGGGC
>CAYZQG010000196.1:0-3086 GCA_964480685.1 uncultured Lentimicrobiaceae bacterium | reverse complement strand
GTTTCAGGGAATACATATTTCTTCTTAAATTCACTAATCACCCACATATTGGCTTTTACTTCTTCTTCTAATTGACCTGCTTCCCAACCGGCATATCCTATATAGAATCGAATGCTCTGATCATCCATTAAATCGGCTTTGAGCAAAGAAATTAAATCATATTCTTTTCCGCCAAAGCAAACATCATCGCGAAGATTGATATTATTTTCCAATAAATCGCCGTAAGTATGAAGAAAAAATAAATGATTCATTTCGACCGGACCGCCGTTATAAAGATGTAATCGTTTTTTAGTATCCGACTGTACGAATTTTAAGGGAACTTTGTCAAGCTTTTTATTGATAACGATGCCGAAAGAGCCTGTTTCGTTATGTTCTATCAACAAAACCACCGATTTATCAAAGTAATCATCCGCCATAAATGGAACGGAAATCAAGATATTACCTGATTTCAAAGGGTAAGGCGTCGGTTTTACATTTAATAAATCGGAAAATTGATGCATGTTTATAAAGCGGAGATGATAGCGTCGGTCATTTGAACGGTTGAAACGGCACCTTTGCGAACTACATCGGGAGATCCGCTCAATTTCATCATATCGTAGGTGCGGACTTTTCCATCGGCAACTACTTTTGATATTGCGTTTTCGATTTTCGTTGCCAATTCTTTTTCTTGTAAGTAATCTAACATTAAACAAGCCGATAAGAACATGGCAATCGGGTTGACAATAGGAGTTTCGTAATCGGCATACTTGGGAGCCGAGCCGTGGGTGGGTTCAAAAACGGCAACTCCGCTTTCGCCAAATTGTGCCGAGCTGGCAAAACCTAATCCGCCTACCAAACCGGCAAAACCGTCGGAAAGGATATCACCAAACATATTGCTGGCAACAATCACATTGTATTCTTCGGGGTTTTTAGTCAACCACATCATTTGTGCATCTATGTTGGTATCCCAAACGGAAATTCCGGGATACTCTTTTTTGGCAATATCTTGTGCCAATTTCAACATCATGCCCGATGTTTCGCGAATCACATTGGGTTTTTCGCAAACGGTAATTCCTTTATACCCTTTTTCTTTGGCATAATCAAAAGCGGCTCGTAAAATACGTTCGGTGTATTTTTTTGTTAAAATTCGGGTCGATATAAAGACTTCGTTACGCGGGTGCATGGAGAAATTTTCGACAAATTTTTTATGCGTCATCAAGGCATCCCACACCGTATCGGGAGCGTTGCTCCATTCAATACCTCCGTATAAACCTTCGGTATTTTGACGGAAAATCATGGTATCGACCATTGGTTCCGAAAAGCCGCCATCGGCAGTACGACGAATAAAATTTAAGGGATTCCCTTTAAAAGTTTTGCAGGGACGCATGCAAATATCCATTTTAAAATGCTGACGCATGGTTACAATGGGGCTGTAATAAACCAAGCCTTTGTTTTGCAAGTCGGGAATCAACTCGGTAGCCGCCTTGTCTTTGGGTTTGGAAGTAATGGCACCGAATAAGCCGATTTTATGTTTCTCCAATAAATCAATGGTGCGTTGAGGCAAGGGATTGCCTTCGTTACACCAAAAATCCCATCCTATATCGCCGTGAATATAGTCGGCATTGAAGCCTGCCGCATCCAATAAACGAATACATTGCTCTAAAACTATCTTTCCTATTCCGTCGCCGGGCATTGCAACTATTGTTCTCTTAGCCATTTGCTTTTATATTTAGTATTATTATTGTTTTAATTAAAATTTTCGGCAAAATTACTAAATATTCATTTACAAATATTGGGAACGAAAGAAATTATTATTAAATCAAAAGACGAAAAAATTGTACGTTTTAAGGTATACGTTTTTTGCCCATAGATTTGCACAGATAAATATATGTGTAAAGGCAAGGGAAATATTAGTTTTTTATTGCAAGAGTTTTAGCCCTCGATTTAAATCGTGGGTTATGAAAAGTTCGAGTTTATTAGAATGGATTCATCCATTTTATAGATACTTTTAATGTTAGTTTTTTTGTAAAAATATAAAAATAATTGATATAAAAGAATTTAAAAAATATGGAAGCCTCTCCCTCATAACCAAGGGAAAGAGAAAAGAAAAAGATTGTCAACTATGATTGGTAAGAGTTTTTTGTTGCGAGAATGCGCTTACGGTATAAAAAAAACGTAAATTTACAAAATCAGCTCATACGTCTTTTTACTTTCATAAAACATCGGTTACATCGGTGGGCAATTAGTTATTCGTTGTTTTCTTCGTAATAATAAGAGTAGTCGATTCCTTTTATAAACATTTCTCGATCATATATTTTAGGAGTGAGTGCTTTTTCGAGCAGTGATTTTAAAATACTGCTATCGGTTGGACTGAGTGTCATGGCATTCATGTAATCGGTTTTGCTTATTTTACTCCAGTCAACGCATTGATTCAGTTGTTTTTTAAGTATTAAATCCAACCAAATGCGTGTACTTCTCCCATTTCCTTCCATAAAAGGATGAGCAATGTTCATTTCAATATATTTGTTTACGATTTCGTCGAATGTAGTTTCAGGCATGGTTTCTATTTGTTTTAATGTGTTGCTTAGATAGCGTGACATGGCAAATTGAAAACCAAGTTTTGAGATATTTTTTTGTCGGATTTGTCCGGCAAAATCATACAAGCCACCAAACAAATAGGCGTGTATTTGTTGTAAGCCTTTAGTTGTGCCGACTTCTATGCTGTTGATAAAAGAGCTTTCAAACAGGGCATATGCTTTAATTTTACTTTTCCCGTCAATGCTTTGATCGCTAAAAGTAAACCATTCCATAAAACGATTTGCTTTTTTACTAGGAAATTCTTTTCCTAAAGCAATAATGCCGTTAAAATCCAACATATCGGCTAATCGCTTTTTACCATCGGGTGCCATAAATTTCAACTGGGTAGTGGCACTAACCAACTGATTTTTTTCTTTTTTCAATTTGGCTTTAAGGTATTTCCAATAATTGCGAGTTTTGGTGTAATCGTCTTGGTCGGTAAACACTGCCACCATATCGAGTACACTAAACCACCATTTGGCGTTTTGTTCGTCCCAAACGGCTCGCACTTCGCGATCGTCAAAGAAACG
>CAYZQG010000195.1:0-3108 GCA_964480685.1 uncultured Lentimicrobiaceae bacterium | reverse complement strand
ACGCCAATGCTACTGAAATTAAACTAATCGTTAAAGATGCAGGAAAAACTCTTATTCAGGTTATTGATAATGGGAAAGGTATGAATGAAACCGATGCCCGTTTGTGTTTTGAACGACATGCTACCTCAAAAATCTCGTCGGTTGATGACATTTTCACCATTCATACCAAAGGATTTCGAGGCGAAGCCCTTGCTTCGATTGCTGCGATTGCTCACGTGGAATTAAAAACAAAAAAAGCCGATGCCGAAATCGGAACGCATATCATACTCGAAGGTTCTCATTGTAAAGAACAAAGTCCTTGTCAATGTGAAACGGGAACCTCTTTCGCCGTTAAAAATCTGTTTTACAACGTTCCGGCCCGCCGAAATTTTCTAAAATCGGACACGGTGGAATACACCCATATCCTCGAAGAATTTCTTCGCATTGTCTTGGTACATCCCGAAATTGCTTTTTCGTTGTATCATAACGACAAACAAGAATATAAACTGCCCAAATCATCATTAAAACAACGAATCATCAATTACTTCGGGAATAACTATAACGAACGGCTGCTTCCTATACATCAAGAAAGTGAATTGGTTAATATCAGCGGTTTTATTGGCAAACCCGAATCTGCCCGAAAAACCAGAGGAGAACAATACCTTTTTGTTAATCAAAGATTTATAAAGCATCAATACTTTCATCATGCCATCAGCAGTGCCATGGAAGAACTTATTCCGGCAAAACATTTTCCTACTTATTTTATTTATCTTGAAGTTGATCCCGCTCAAATTGATATTAACATTCATCCTACTAAGACCGAAGTTAAATTTAAAGAAGAAAAATATATCTATTCCATCCTTCGTTCTACTGTAAAATACAGTTTGGGTAATTTTAATCTTTCTTCTCAACAAATTGATTTTGAAAATATTTCTCCTATTGATTTCAGCAACGTAAGTACTCATGGATTACCCAAAGAGCCGAAAATTTACACCGATCCCGATTACAATCCTTTTACAGCTCACAAAGCGGAACCAAAGGCGGTTTTCAATCCGTCGCCTTTTAAAAACAAAACACAAAGCGAAGGTGCCTGGACAAAAATTTACGAAAGCCTGAAAGAAAATATTCCCGAGGAAGCACTTCCCTATACTCCTATCGAACAACTGCCTTTACATGCTGACTTTGCCGACAAAACCGAGAATGAAAAAGAAGACAATGAAATCCATATTCTTTTTCAAGCCGTTGATAAATATATTGTTACCCGCATTAAATCGGGATTTATGGTGATTGACCAAGAAGCCGCCTCCGAACGTGTTCTGTATGAGCAATTTCTTCGTCGTATGGATAAGCAGACAACTGAAACTCAAAAACTTTTGTTTCCCGAAACCCTTACTTTTTCGCCTCAAGATGCCGATATTATCTCTAATCTGTTAAACGAATTTATCCAACTCGGCTTTGATATGGAAATCTTCGGAAAAAACACTTTTATTTTAAACGGTATTCCTGCCGATTTAAAAGATGCTAATGTGCAACAAGTTATGGAGCAATTACTCGAGTCGTATAAAAACAACTTACTTTCGGTTCGCTTAAGCCGTAAAAACAATTTAGCTCATTCGATGGCTAAAACTTTAAGCGTTAAAAAAGGAAAAATTCTAACTCAAGAAGAAATGAACGAAATTGTTCATCAGTTATTTATGAGCGAAGCTCCGGAAATTTCACCCGGAGGCAAGAAAATTTGCATCCTTTTCAACGAAAATGAAATATCCCATTTATTCCACTAAATATGAACAAACGAAAAATTATCAATGATCCCGTTTACGGCTTTATCACTATCTCTAACGATTTGATATTCGACCTTATCCAGCATCCCTATTTCCAACGACTGAGAAATATTTTGCAATTAGGGTTGACAAATTTGGTGTATCCCGGAGCTTCGCACACCCGATTTCAACATTCCTTGGGAGCAATGCACCTTATGCAGGAAGCTATCGAAGTATTAAAATACAAAGATATACATATTACAAAAGAAGAAGAACAAGCTACTTTAATTGCCATTTTACTCCACGACATCGGACACGGTCCCTTTTCGCATACCTTAGAACATACGCTTATCGAATCGGTTAGTCACGAAGAAATTACCGACCTGTTTATGCAAGAACTTAATAAACAATTCAATCATCAGTTGAGCATGGCAATTCGGATTTATAAAAATACATATCCCAAACATTTTTTACATCAATTGGTTTCGGGACAATTGGATGTTGACCGTTTGGATTATCTTACTCGCGACAGTTTCTTTACCGGTGTTTCGGAAGGAATTATTGGAACCGAACGCATTATAAAAATGCTCAATGTTGTTGATAACGAATTGGTCGCCGATATAAAAGCCTTGTATTCCATCGAAAAATTTATCATTTCACGCCGTTTAATGTATTGGCAAGTATATTTGCACAAAACCGTTCATGCTACCGAAATGATGATTATCAATATACTAAAAAGGGTGAAAATGTTAATTGAGAACAAGACAGAACTTTTTTTACCATCTACGTTGCGTTTATTTTTAGAACATCCGATTGCTTTAACCGATTTTTACGATAACCCTGCTATTTTACAAGCCTACGCCGATTTGGATGACCGCGATATTTGGTTTTGCATTAAGACATGGCGTTCGCATCCCGATTACATCCTTTCTGAATTATGCAAACGATTGTATCAACGCAATTTATTTAAAATTGAAGTGGCTGAAAATGATTTTGACGAATCGTATATCCGTAAGAAAAAATCGGAATTTATGTTGCTATTACCTCTTAACGAAGCAGAAATTGATTACTTTGTCGTGCACGGAAAAATGGAAAACAGAGCCTATAACAAAACGCTCCCTCCCATTCGGATTTTAGATAAAAACGGCAATCTCCATGCATTGGAAACCCTTTCCGACCACCTCAACCACCGCACTTTATCCGAAAATGTAAGCAAATTTTTCCTCTGTTATCCCAAAGATTCGATTAGTTGATAAAAAACCGTTTATTGATCCAACAAAATCAAACTTCCCCCATCAAAAAGCGGACCTCGATAAAGTTCAATAACTTCATAGCCGAGATTTGTTAAAAAAATGTTTATTTTCTTTCC
>CAYZQG010000194.1:0-3203 GCA_964480685.1 uncultured Lentimicrobiaceae bacterium | reverse complement strand
CTAAAAATATTTTACTGTTAGTTTGAGATGAATTATCGGCATAAATACTGATATTTCCTTTATTATTGGTAGAACTATTTGTTGCAGAAATATATACATCACATCTATTACCGTTTGTATCATAGAGATAGTATACATACGATCCATTAGGGGATGAAACCATTAACGGCATAGAATCCAAGTATTTATTAGAAGATGTATCTAATAACAATGCTCGGACGGAATAGGTTTGATTGGCAGAACCCCACATATCAATATAGCCGTCTCCGTTATTATCTGTTGACGATGCGGCATTATCGAATTTAATAAAAGTACGTAAAATGGTATCGGTTGACGTAAATGTTTTTCCTATATGTAATGGCGTACTTCCATCGTTACTGGCAGCACCGACAAGAATTTTTCCCGGTTTTACCATGGAATCACAATATTTATCAAACGTTGAAGTACCGTCATGAGGACCGATTTGAGAACCTAAACTCATATTGATAACACAAGGTTTATTTACCGATGTTGCATAATTCATAATATAAGCAATGCCATCCATAATCCCTGATGTGTACATCGTTGTGGCTACTAAAACCAAATTACTATTGGGAGCAACCCCTTTGAAAGCAGGCATAACACCTCCGCCTGCCGCAATACCGGCTACGTGCGTTCCATGAGAAGTAGTTGTATGTGAATATTTTACGTTCAACATATCGGTTTGTGTTGTCAATTCATTCCCATAACTAAATCCTGAAGGATTTGTGCCTGTAGCATTTTGATCCCATACTCTTTTTATTCTGTAGTTATTTATTCCGCTTGTATCATAAAAGTTGGGATGTGTATAGTCAAAGCCGGCATCAATAATACCGACAATAACACTATCCCCTTTATATGCCATAGGTAAATTATACCCTTTATGTACCGTGTCTACCCAGGAACGGCTACGTGCTTTATCCATTGATAATTTTACGGGTTCGCCAATTTCAACGTAGCTTACGGATGAAAGTCGAGAAACGGATTCAATACTGTCTATATCAAGCAGTCCGGTTAAAAAATTGGCAACATGTGTATTTGAAAAAAAACCGTGTTCATTCAAGGAGGGTTCATTGTATTTTTCATTAACATGTAAAATAGTACTCACATAAATACGTCCATTTTTCCCGATTATGCCGTATTTGGAAAGTAATACCGAATCACTAAGCATGAATTCGCTATTGTATTTCCCTAGCATTTGCAGCTTTTTCAAATCGAATAAAAGAAAAGCTGTGTGAGGGGAAAGTTTATCGTTTTTAATATACCATTGCGGTTCTTTATTTTTTCTTTCTGTTTGTGTTAATGATTGAGAATAAATATATTGCACACAGAAAAGAATACTAAAAAAAAGGATAAATTTCTTCATATTTAACTGGTTTAATTTTAATTAATCTTAATTTTGTGACTCCGGAGGGATTCAAACCCCCGACTTTCAGAACCGGAATCTGACGTTCTATTCAGCTGAACTACGGAGCCTATGGTTAAAAAATAAATCCAAATTGGAATTCAAAACCTCGATTAGTCGCTTTAACTTGTTCGCCGGTAATGGAATTTACATATTTTTTACGAAAAGTATTCGTAAACCCATTGTTAAAGGCTAAAGCAAACGACGCTTTGGTATTGCCTTTGATAATAAATTCACACCCTATACTTGCCAATAAAGCTTCGCGAAAGAAAAGGGTATTTTTATAGTCATCTACCTTTTCATATTCTTTATTTTCTACGTTATCTTTACTTTTTGATGACACACAAAAACCGTTATCCATCCCCACCGTTCCAAAAATAATAAACCTGCCAATGGGATCTGTTTTTAATTTGATAGTTGTCGGTATACTGATATAGACCATGTTATAGGTTGAACGAATAAACGAAGAATCTAAAATCGTATTGGTCGTTGCCACTTTGTAATTATCTTGAAACGATAATTCGGTTCGAATATGGCGAGCATTGATACCTGTACTAAAGTAATAGTTTTGTAAAGTTTGAACTAAATTAATATCAACGCCTACGCCGTAAACACCTCCGATTTTGGCTCCTTCGTTTTTATAATCTACGGTTTTCGGGCTTGCCCACATAATAGTAGGTCCTCCAAAAAAGCTTACTTCCACTAAACGAGGTCTTGTTTGAGTTTGAGTAAAAGCTGTTTGTAGACAAATCAAGCAATATACTGTTAAAATGCTGCCAAGTTTTTTCATTTTTTTACATTATTAATTATTAATGCAAAAGTAATATTTTTTTTTCACGTTTCTTGAATTAAGGGTTTGATTTTTAAACATGGTTTTGTTAAATACAGCAGCTTACAATCGTTGTTTTACCACTTCAAATAAGATGATGCCGGTAGCAACGGAAACATTTAACGATTCGACGGTTCCCAACATAGGAATTCGAACATTTTTATCGCATAAAGACTGTATTTCGGGAGAGATACCTTCCCCTTCGTTTCCCATAACAATGCAAACAGGCACGTTGAAATCTTGTTCAAAATAGGTTTTGTTCGCTTTTTCGGTGCAACCTATCAAGTTGATTCCACATTGTTTGATATAGGTTAATACTTCTTTCGGACTATCGTGTCGACAAACGGGTATTTTGTGCAAGGCTCCAGACGAGGTTTTAACGGCATCTTCGTTGAGTTGAGCCGTGTTTTTGGTCGGAACAATAATTGCCTGTACACCGGCACATTCGGCACTTCGTGCTATGGCTCCCATATTGCGAACATCGGTTATTTTATCTAAAAACAATAAAAACGGGACTTTCCCGTCTTCGTAAATGGTTGGAATAATATCGTATATACTTTGATATTCAACCGACGACATAAAACAAACAACACCTTGATGATTGCCTCCCGTAAAACGGTTTAGTCGTTCAACAGGCACATATTGAAAAGGGATGTTATGTTCTCGCACCAATTGAAACAATTCGCGAAACATATCGCTGTGTGCTCCTTTTTGCAAAAGAATTTTATCAATGTCTTTGTTCTCATTAATGGCTTCCATCACAGGTCGTATGCCATAAATTAAATTGTCGTTTTTTTGTCGTTGTTGTTTAAACATCATATTTTCTTTTTAGTGCAAAAGTACACAAAAAGTATATAAATATGTAAAGAAAAACTCTCAACATTTAGAATGTTGATTTTTAATTGGAACATTTACAAATAATCCAACCCTTCCTCAATGCTACTTTATCCA